>NZ_CEVIVD010000025.1:28827-33872 GCF_982290655.1 Protofrankia sp. CiP1_Cm_nod3 | reverse complement strand
TCCCGATGACGACGAGGGCTGGAAGCCGTCCAGTTCTGTCCGTAAGAAGACGGGCCGGCCGGGTACGGTGACGGCACGGGCCTCCTCCCCGGGCGGCGCTTCCAGGGACACCGGGGCACGAGGGCCTGAGCAGCGTTCGACGGCGTCCGGGGCCGTGAAACGTGCGGCCGGCCGGCCGGTCAGCCGGCGGGGTGAGCCGGATCCCGGTGACGACATCGACGACATCGACGACGCGGACGACGACATCGATGATGGCGGCGGCTTCGGCGCGGGGCTGCTGGCGCGCTACCGGCACGGGTGGACCGGCCCGTTGATTGTCGCGGTACTGGTGTCCCTGGTGGCGTTCGGGCTGTACGCCCTGCTGTCGGGCGGGACGGAGGATTCCGCAACGGGGGCTCCGGACGCCCGGGTGGATCCCGGCGCCACCGCCGCGGCGTCCGCGTCCGGGGGCGCGTCGACGCCGGCGACGAGCAATCCGGACGCCACGGCCGGCCGGGCGCTGGTCGACGGCACCTACCGCTGCTATCGGACGGCCGACGGTGACCCGCCGGCCGACGGGGCCGCCTCGGCCGGCAGCCGGAACTCCCAGGCGTCCACGGCACTGCCGAACAGGCTCGTCGTGCCACGCGAGAGCGGCAGCTATCGCTGGGACGACCAGCAGGGCACCTACTCGATCACAAAGAACAGCCTGAGTACCGACAGCGTGATTTTTGCCGATATCCAGTTCGCCGACGGTCCACTCAAGAACATCAAGGCGCTGTTCATCAACCGGGCGGGCGCTGGCGACGCCGGGAAGGACGGCGGTTTCCTGACCTTCAAGGACGGATCGAACCGGTGGTGTGCGATCAACTAGACTCCGGGTCCGGGAAAAACCGCGATCATATGTTCTCCGGCCGGTATCCCCACCCGTCGGAGCCTGCTCCCGCCGGCCCCGACGGGTGGGCCGAAGGAGAAACCTTCCGTCCCCGGTCTGGTCTGCTGCGTGTCGACCGGGACCCAGTGCCCGGGTTTGAACCAGCGTGCGGCAGGATCAGGACTCATGCTCCACTCTGACCGCCCGACACACGCCGGACAGGGACGCCTCGACGCAGTGTCGGATACCGACGGCCCCGAAGCGGCCGGCCCGGGCGGGCCGCCTGCCGCGGCCCGGGGAAGCGAGTCTTCCGAGCCCCGTGGGTTTCCCGGGCCTTCCGGGTCACTCGTCGGGCCTCCCGCACCGGTTCCGCCGCCGTGGCGGGAATCCCGGGCGCCGACGGCGGAGCCCGTCGCGGGGAGGAAGCAGGATCAGGTCTCCCAGCAGGTTCCCCCCGGCGCACCCCCCGCCGCCGCAGGCCGCTCCGGTGATGCCGGTGGGCGTTTCCTCAGCCGGCGCACACTGCTGACCCTGGCCGGCGTGGCGACCGCCGGGGTTCCCCTTGCCGCCTGCGGTGGCTCCGGGAGCGGGGCGAAGGCGAAGCGGGTCATCAGGATCGGCTATGTGAGCCCGCAGACGGGGGCGCTGTCCGCCTTCGGTGCCGCGGACAGGTACGTCACCGACACCATCCGGGCCTTCTTCCAGCGCCAGGGCGGAATGACCATCGGCGCGCGCACCTATCCGGTTGAGATCATCGTCCGGGACAGCCAGTCCGACCAGAACCGCGCGGCCCAGGCCGCCGACGACCTGATCTACACCGACCGGGTGGACATCGTCCTCGTCGCCTCCACACCGGAGACCACCAACCCGGTCTCGGACCAGTGCGAGGCGAACGAGATACCGTGCATCTCCACGGCCGCCCCCTGGCAGTCATGGTTCAACGGGCGTGGTGGCGACCCGGCCCGTCCGTTCAAGTGGACCTACCACTTCTTCTGGGGCCTTGAGGACGTGACCAGGGTCTACCGGAACATGTGGGGCCAGTTGCCCACCAACAAGAAGGTCGGTGCGCTCTGGCCGGACGACTCCGACGGCAGAACGTTCGCCGACGAGACCATCGGCTTCCCGCCGGCCATAACCGCCGGGGGCTACACGCTGGTGAAGCCTCCCTCCTTCCCCGCCGGGACGCCGGACTTCACCATCCAGCTGGACGTGCTCAAGCGGGCCGGCGTGGACATCCTGACCGGCGTGCTGACGCCGGCGGACTTCCAGACCTTCTGGAAGCAGGCGGCGGCGAAGGACTTCAGCCCGAAGATTGTCACGGTCGCCAAGGGGCTGCTGTTCCCGGGCTCGGTCCAGGCCCTCGGCCAGGAGGGCAACAATCTCGGTACCGAGGTCTGGTGGTCGCCCTTCCACCGGTTCAAGAGCTCGTTGACGGGGGCCACCCCGGCCACGCTGGCCAAGGACTTCACGGACAAGACCGGTTCCCCCTGGGTGCAGACCCTCGGCTTCGTGCACGCGCTCTACGAACTCGCCACGGAGGCGTTGGCCCAGGTCGGCTCGCCTGACGACCGGGCGGGCCTGGCGGCGGCGATCGGGAAGCTGCGTGCGAACACGATCGTGGGGGAGGTCGGTTTCGGCGGCTCGGCCGACATTCCCAAGAACGTGGCGAAGACGCCTCTGGTCGGGGGCCAGTGGCGGACGGCGGGCGCCGGCTACAGTCTGGTCATCGTCGGCGACGAATCGATCAGTAACATTGCCGCGCAGCCAGGGCGGCTGCTGCCGTACAGCAGGGTTGTCCAGGGGCCCTGAGAACAGCCACCCGCTCGATCCGGTCCGCCCCCTGGCGCCCGGCTCTGTCGCACCGGGCCCGCTCGGTGCGACAGAGCCGGGCGCTGTCCCTCGTGTGCCTGTCCTTGGTCCGGAGGAACAGCCCGCGGCCGTGGTGGACCGGGCCGGGGCCGCAGGCCTGGGCCATCACGAGGACGACGTGTCACGCCGGGCCGGTGCGGCCCGGATGGAGGATCAGGTCCTGGCCACCGCTCGTGACATCGTGTGCTCGACCACCGCGATCAGCGCGCTTTTCGTCGAGTGGCGGTTACGCGCGTCGCAGGTGATGATCGGTATGCTCGGGTTGATCTGCAGGGCTTCCCGGACGTCGTCTATGGAATGCCGCAGGATCCCGTCGAAACAGTTCACCCCGACGACGAATGGCAACTGCCGCTGTTCGAAGTAGTCCACGGCCGCGAAACAGTCGGCGAGCCGCCGGGTGTCGGCCAGGACGATGGCACCGATGGCGCCCCGCACGATGTCGTCCCACATGAACCAGAACCGGTACTGTCCCGGCGTGCCGAACAGATAGAGGATCAGATCCTCGTCCAGGGAGACCCGGCCGAAGTCCATTGCGACCGTGGTCGTCGTCTTGTCGGAGATGTGGGTCAGGTCGTCGACGTGCGCCCCCGCCTCGGTCATGACCGCCTCGGTCCGCAGCGGAACGATCTCGGACACCGAGCCGACAAAAGTCGTCTTGCCGGCGCCGAAACCACCAGCAACGACAATCTTGACCGAAGTAGTGGCGACGGAGGAGTTGACCCGCCTCCGGTCAGAGCTTGCGAAGGCCACTGAGCACCCTTTCGAGCAGCGCGAGGTCCGGCGCCTCGTCGCGGTCGGGTTGTTGGTGTACCCGGACGTAACCTTCGTCCGCCATGTCACCGACCAGCACCCTGGCGACTCCGAGGGGAACCCGCAGACCGGCGGCGATCTCCGCAACTGATCGCACCTGCCGGCACATGGCGGCGATTGTCTGTTGTTCCAGGGCAAGTTGGATTGCCCGTTCTTCACCAAAGGACGTTGTGACGACAAGCGCCTCGATGGCGAGTTCGTATCGTGAACGCGTCCGGCCACCGGTCATCGCGTAGGGACGGACAACCGGCCCCGGGGTATTCGCGGGATCGGTACTCACCCTGACCCCCTGTGCTCCTGTCGGTTCACCGCGGAAGGATCCCCTGCAGCTCGGCTCGCAGCGCGGGAGTGAGCACATCCGTGGTCCGGGTCACCAGCAGTGCCATCTCGTACCCCACAAGCCCGATGTCACATGACGGCGCGGCGAGAACCGCCATACTTGCCCCGTCGCTGATCGCCATGATGAACAGGAACCCATGTTCCATCTCGACGACCGTCTGTGTCACGTTGCCCGCATCGAAAACCCGGGCGGCGCCCTGGGTCAGGCTCACCAGGCCTGACGCGACGGCGGCCAACTGGTCCGCCCGGTCACGTGGGAAGCCGTCCGAGACCGCCAGCAACAGGCCGTCCGCGGAAACCACCACGGTGTGCGCGACACCGGGAACTCTTTCGACGAAATTGTTGATCAACCAGTTGAGGTTCTGTGCGTCTGAGCTCATGGGCGTCACATTTCCTCCTGGGTGTTTCGGCGAGAGCTGTGGGGGGTGTCCTGGGTGACATCACGGGCCTGCCGAACGCCCTGGTAGAAGCTGGCAAGCCGGCCACCGACCGCTTCCGGGGAGCGGGAGCCCCCCTCCGGCTGGCGCCGTGATGTGGTTTCAGCGCTGCCAGGTACGAGGTGCGTCATCGGGACACGCAACGGGAGACCGGCGCGGGTCGTCCCGGCGGGGGCGGGCTGGCGGACGGCTTCCGCGGCACGCCAGCCGGCGTCGGCCGCGGACGACCATGACACGGGCCGGGGATCCGGCGCGGCGGGCGCCTGGCGGTTCGCCAACGGAACGGGCTGGGCGTCGGCGGGGCCGGCCGCGGTGGCCGGCAGCGGGGATTCTCCCGGGGCCTGCGACCAGCCGGGCACGGGGATGTCGGCGGGTGCCGGGCCCCGGAGCCCGGGCCGGCCGGCCGGCGCCGGGAAGGGTGACGGCCGGCGGCCGACGTCACCGCTGGCGCTGACGTCGGCCGGCCGCGGTCCGGCCGGGGCACGCTGCGGCAGCGGTCCGGCCGGGGCACGCTGCGGCAGCGGTCCGGGGCGCTCCGGCGGGGCAGCGGCCCTCGGCCGGGCCGGCAGCGGATGCGGGGACGTCGGGGCCTGGCGCTGGAACCACGCGGAGACCGAATCGAAGATCGGGGTCGTGTCGTTGTCCTCGCCGTCCCGGTCGGCGGCCGGCTCCTCGGCACCGTCGGTACGGGAGGCCCGATCGACACTGTCGCCATAGGGCACGTCGTCACGGTAGGA
>NZ_CEVIVD010000025.1:25593-28749 GCF_982290655.1 Protofrankia sp. CiP1_Cm_nod3 | reverse complement strand
GCCGTCGCGGTAGGAAACGTCGTCACGGTAGGAAACGTCGTCGCGCGCGGTCGGTGCCCGCTCCGTCCGGAAGTCGGGGCGCGGGCCGCCGCCCGCCGGGATGCCCGTCGGTAGTTCCCCGGTCTGGCCGCCGGTGACGGTGGGCTGGGAATAGGCGGCCGGCGGGGGAGCCTGCCGGCCGAACGGGAGCGTGTCGGGAGCGGGCACGACCGGTGCGCTGTCCGTGGTGATCCGGTCTGTCGGCCCGGGCGGGGCCGCTCCGGTCAGGTCGATGCCGCCGGTGCCCGGGGAGGCCGGGCCCACCGGATCCAGGTGCGCCGAACTGGTGCCGCTGGTGCCGCCGGCGAGGTCCAGGTAGGTCGCGCCGGTGCCCGGGCCGGAGGGGGTCCCCGCGCCCGGTCCCCGGGGGATCTCGTAGCTGCCGGTAGAGGGGTCGCTGTGGAAGGGTGGCGGATCGGCGTTCGGCTGGCGAGCCGTGGTTCTGGAGATCTCCAGCGGACCGGTGCCGGCGCCGAAGCCACCACCGGCCTCCAGCCGCTCCACTCCGAACTCGTCGAGGCCGGTGAACCGCTCGTCCGTAGCGGTGTGGCCCGCGCCGTTCCCGTTCCCGTTCCCGTTCATGCCCGGTACGGGCAGGGGGGGCGGCGCTCCGGGGCCGTTGCGCGAACCGGGCGGATGCGGGTCGTCGCCTTTTGGCAGGGTGTCCCTGTCGACGAACACGCGGTCGTTGGAGCCGCCCCGTGACATGCCGTTCGCCAGGGACGTCGCGTCGAGCCCCGCGTGGCCGTTGGACAGCGCCGGTGACAGGCCGTTGTCGAGCGTCGACCGACCGGCCGGGGAACGGCCGGTGACCAGCGGTGCCGTGGGGCGCGCCGGTGTGCTCGGGGCTGTCTCGCCGGCGACGACCTTGGCTGGCAGCCGTACCACGGCGGTGATCCCACCGGAGGCCGATTCGCGCAGCTGGACGTGGATGGCGTGCCGGCCGGCCAGCCGGCCGACCGCGAACAGGCCCATCGTGCGGGACACCGACACGTCGATGACGGGTGGGTTGGCCAGCCGCTCGTTGATGCGCTCGAGCTCCTTGGCCGGCATCCCGATGCCGCGGTCCTCGATCTCGATCGTCGCTCCGGCGCCAGGCCCCAGGGAGCGGCTGGTGACCTGCACATCGGTCGCCGGCGGGGAGAAGGAGGTGGCGTTCTCCAACAGCTCGGCGATGAGGTGCACGACGTCGCTGACGGCGTTGCCGGTGATCGACACCCCGGCCGCCGCCGTCTGCTTGACCCTCGTGTACTGCTCGACCTCGGAGATCGCGGCGAGGACGACCTCGTTGAGCGGGACGGGGTGGGTCCACCTGCGGGCCGTGTCGGTGCCGGCGAGCACCAGCAGGCTCTCGTTGTTCCGGCGCATACGGGTCGCCAGGTGGTCGAGCTTGAACAGGTTGGAGAGCTGGTCCGGGTCCTGCTCCCGGTTCTCCAGGTCGTCGATGAGCCGCAGCTGCCGTTCGACCAGCCCCTGGCTTCGCCGGGACAGGTTGACGAACATGGCGTTGACGTTGTTCCGCAGCACGGCCTGTTCGGACGCGAGGCGGACGGCCTCCCGGTGCACCTCGTCGAACGCGCGGGCGACTTCGCCGATCTCCTCGTCGGTGTTGATACCGACTGGTTCGATCTCGGTGTCGATGTCCTGGTCGGTGGAGTCGCGCAGCCGGCGGACCGACTCGGGCAGCCGGCGGCCGGCGACGTCCAGCGCGGCCGCGCGCAGCCCGAGCAGGGGGCGTACCAGGGAGCGGGCGACGATCATCGCGGCGAGCATGGCGGTCGTCAGGATGAGGACGATGAGCAGACCGGACAGCAGCGCTCGGCGCTGGATACCCGACCGCAGCGTGTCGACGCGGTTCTCGGTGTCGTTGTACAGGGAATCGATGATCTTGGCGTTGAGGTTCATCGTGCCCTGGGCCGACTGCAGCCACTTCAGGTCCTCGAGCGCGAGCGGCTGCCCGACCCGTCCTGTCAGGACGTTCTGCACCTCGTTGCTGGTCTCCGAGACGTCCGGGCCGACGAGCGTCTCCCGGTACACCCTGGCCTGCTCCGGGCTGGCCGCCGCCTCGAAACGGGAGATCTGGCTTTCGCGTTCCGTGTTCAGACCGACGAACAGCCGGTAGTCACCGCTGTCGAAGCGGCCCTGCTGGTTGATGCCGTGGATGAGGGACTGCTGGGCGGACAGGCGTTCCCACGCGCGGATGGCGGCGTCGAGGGTCTCCACGCCGGCGTTCAGCGTGGCGTCGTCCTGGCCCTGCGGGATGAGCGGCACCAGGCTGAGCAGGCTGTCGATCATCCCGGTGTAGGCCACCTGGACGGAGTTCGACGAAGCCAGGGTCAGCGCGGTCGCGCGCACGTTGGCCCGGTGCGACAGCCGGTCCGCGATCGACTGGAGCACTGTCCGGGTCTGCTCGGTGAACGCGTCCTGCTGGCCCCGGACGTTCTGCTCGTACTGCCGGGCCGCCTCGTCGACCTGCGCCTGCACCGTTCTGACGCGCTCGGGGACGCGGGAGCCCGGCTGCGGCGTGCCGCGTGAGGCGACATAACCGACCGTATAGGTACGCTCCTGCTCCAGCGCGGACACCAACGCCGTGGCGGCGCGGCTTATCCTCACCATGTCCTGGGCGCGGTTGACGTCCCGGGTACTGGTCAGCACGCTGTTGGCGCCCATCGCGGCGTTGACCAGAATCGCGACGATCGGGACCGCGAGGATCGCGATCAGCTTGGTACGGACCCGCCAGTTCGCCGGCGCGCTGAGCAGTGCTCTTACGTGTCGTATGCCGCCTGGGCCCCGTGATGTGATGGCTGGGGCGTCGACCTGAGACCCGCCGTCATCAGCGGACCGCTCCGGCTCCTGCGGTGTGACCTCGCCCGCCGGGGGAGCGTCGATGCCCGTGCCGGCTATCGGTTGTCTGCGCACGTACCTTCGCAACCTCTCCGCCAGCCTCCCGGAACAATGACGTACCGGGATGGCCCGGTATCGGGCCCGGATGTCCCTCGATAGGCACCATAGCGGTATGGCCGACCATCCCGACACGCGCCTGCCCTAAACTAGATGTCCGCTTCCGATCCTTCCGTCCGGCCCGTTCCAGGGCCGTCCGCTGGCATGCCCGCGGCC
>NZ_CEVIVD010000025.1:7294-25263 GCF_982290655.1 Protofrankia sp. CiP1_Cm_nod3 | reverse complement strand
CTGCCCGAGGCCTGCCCGAGGCCTGGACGAGGCCTGGACGAGGCCTGGACGGCTGGGCCGCCGGTTGCGCTGTCGCGCAGGTGCTTTTCCGGCTGCCGCGCCGGGCGTCGCGTCCGTCCTTCACGGGTCTGCCGCCTTCTCGGCCGGCCTGGCCGTTCTTCGCGATCCTGGCCCTCGGTGGGCCTGGCGTCTTCTCCGTAGGCTTGGCGTCGTGGACACCGCCATCTCGAAGCCGGCCGCCTCGACACCGGCCGCGGGCCCGACCGGCAACGGCCGAGGGGACGACGCGCCGGCCGCCCCCGGCCTCGCGTCCCCGGCCACCGACGCGTCCGCGGCCACCGACGCGTCCGGAGTCTCCCGCCCGGCTCACGACACGGTTCTGGTCGTCGACTTCGGCGCTCAGTACGCCCAGCTCATCGCCAGGCGGGTGCGGGAGTGCCACGTCTACTCGGAGATCGTGCCCTGGGACATCTCGGTCGCGGAGATCCTCGCCCGGCGTCCCGCCGCGGTGATCCTCTCGGGCGGGCCGAAGTCGGTCTACTCGCCGGGCGCCCCGGAGGTGGACCCCGCGCTCTTCCGTGCCGGGGTGCCGGTGCTGGGCATCTGCTACGGCCACCAGGTGATGGCGCACGCGCTGGCCGGGACGGTGGCCCGCACGGGCGTCGCGGAGTACGGCGCGACCCGCCTGACCGTCACCGCCGGCGGTGTCCTGTTCGCGGACCTGCCCACCACCCAGCAGGTGTGGATGTCCCACGGCGACTCGGTGACGGCGGCGCCGCCGGGGTTCGTGGTCACCGCGTCGACGCCGTCGACCCCGGTCGCGGCCTTCGAGGACGTCGCGCGCGGGCTGTTCGGCGTGCAGTTCCACCCGGAGGTGGTGCACAGCGACCGCGGCCTGGACGTCCTGCGGCGTTTCCTGTTCGCCGGCGCCGGCTGCCGGCCCAACTGGACGATGGTCAACATCGCGGACGAGGCGGTCGCGGCGGTCCGGGCCCAGCTCGGCGACGCGCGCGCGATCTGCGGGCTGTCCGGCGGGGTGGACTCGGCGGTGGCCGCGGCGGTCGTCCACCGCGCCGTGGGCGACAGGCTGACCTGCGTGTTCGTCGATCACGGCCTGCTGCGCGCGGGCGAGGCGGAGCAGGTGGAGAAGGACTTCGTCGCCTCGACCGGGGTCGAACTGGTGCACGTCAAGGCCGCCGACCGGTTCGCCGCGGCGCTCGCCGGCGTCAGCGACCCGGAGCGTAAGCGCAAGATAATCGGACGGGAGTTCATCCGGGTGTTCGAGGCCGCCGCCCGCGAGCTGGAGGCTCAGGCCGAGGCGGAGGGCTCCCGGATCGAGTTCCTGGTGCAGGGCACCTTGTATCCGGACGTCATCGAGTCCGGCTCGCCGACCGCGGCGAAGATCAAATCGCATCACAACGTCGGCGGGCTCCCCGAGGATCTGCAGTTCTCCCTGGTGGAGCCGTTGCGCACCCTGTTCAAGGACGAGGTGCGCCGGCTCGGCGAGGAACTCGGGCTGCCGGAGGAGATCGTCTGGCGGCAGCCCTTCCCGGGGCCTGGCCTGGCTGTCCGGATCATCGGTGAGGTCACCCCGCAGCGGCTGGCGACGCTGCGGGCCGCGGACGCGATCGTCCGCGGGGAGATCCGCCGGGCCGGGCTGGACCGCGAGATCTGGCAGGTGTTCGCGGTACTGCTGGCGGACGTCCGCTCGGTGGGGGTCCAGGGGGACGAGCGCACCTACGGGCATCCGGTCGTGCTGCGCGCGGTCACCAGCGAGGACGCGATGACCGCCGACTGGGCCCGGCTGCCCTACGACCTGCTCGAACGCATCTCGAACCGGGTGGTCAACGAGGTCGAGCAGGTCAACCGGGTGGTGTACGACATCACCTCGAAGCCTCCCGGCACCATCGAGTGGGAGTGACCCGGGCCGCGGCGGCCCGGCGCACCCGGCGCACCCGGCGTACGCAGGGAAGAAAGAAAAGGAAAAGAAGATGCGGTGCGGCAAAGAAGAGCGGTGCGGCCGGACGTCACGCGGCGGGGATGCGCAGGGGCCCGGCGGCCAGAGCGCGGACACGGCCGGCGGTGACCGGGTCGATGTTGCCGCCGGAGAGGACCACCGCGGTCGGGCCCTGCGCGAGCTCGGGGTGACGCAGCAGCGCCGCCGTCCCCGCGGCCCCGGCGGGCTCCACCGTCTGGCCGTCGGCGCGCAGCAGCGCCGCCATCGCCTCCCACAGCGCGTCCTCGTCGACCGTGATCACATCGTCCACCAGGGCGGTGGCGAGCGCCAGGGTCAGGCTGCCCGGGGTCCGCACGGCTATGCCGTCGGCGATGGTGGCCGCCGGGACGCACACCGGCCGGCCGGCGCGCCAGGACAGGGCGAAGGCGGGCGCGCCCGCGGCCTGGACGCCGATCACCCGCACGTCGCGCCGCCGCTGTCTGATCGCCGCCGCTATCCCGCTGATCAGGCCGCCGCCACCGATACCCACCAGGACGGTCCGCAGGCCGGGGACCTGCTCGGTGAGCTCGAGCCCGATCGTGCCCTGCCCGGCGATCACGACCGGATCGTCGAAGGGATGCACCAGCAGCCCGCCGTGCCCGCGCGCGGTGGACTCGGCGGCCAGCAGGGCGGCGTCGATCCCGCCATGGACGTGCTCGACCCGCGCGCCGAGGCGGCGGGTGCGCGCGACCTTGACCGGGCTCGCACCGGCCGGGACGAAGATCGTGGCTGGGACGCCGAAGTGGGCCGCCGCGTACGCGACGCCCTGGGCGTGGTTGCCGGCGCTGGCGGCGACCACCCCCCTGGCCCGGACGGCGGGGTCGGCGAGCGCGATCCGGGCGAAGGCGCCGCGTAGCTTGAACGACGCGGTGCGTTGTTCATTCTCGCACTTCAGCCACACCGGCACGCCGGTCAGCCGGGACAGGTGAGCGCTGGGCGTGACCCTGGTCCGCCGGAGCACCGGCGCGAGGACGACCGCGGCTGTGGCGACGTCGATCGTGTCGCGGTCGACGGCCACCGTGTCTCGGTTCGTCGTGCCGCGGTTCGTCGTGCCGCGGTTCATGGTCTCGAGGGCCCGCGTGCCGTTAGCGCCGTCGGCGCCGTCCGTGGACGCCGCGGGCGCGCCGGATCTGGGTGGGACGTCGGTGTCGTCCGTACCGGCGCGGCCTGTCTCCCCGGTGGCGCGTGCCGTACCAGCGGCGCTACCAGCGGCGTCGGTCCCGCTCGTCCTGCCGGAGGTCTCTCCGGTGCTCTCTGTTCTCCCGCCGGTGGTACGTGTCGGGTTCTCGGTCGGTTGGCGCATCGTCGTGCTCCCGGTAGCTCGGCGGCCACCTCCGACGTGACCGCGGCAACAAAAAAAGCCCCCCGCCGAACTGGCAGGAGGGCGAGGCGCGCGGACCCGTCGGTGTCGCTCCGAAAGCACGTCGGGCTGAAAAGCCCGTCCGCGAGAGCAAGGTCGCGCGCCTAATTAATGATCATAATGTGCTGCGGCACCTTTTTATTTTGCTCTTGGGCGCTGGTGGTCGTCAAACCCGCCGGCCCGCCCGCGTGCCAGACGCCCGTCACACCCGGTGGCGGGACGGCGGCTACCGGTGGTGCGCACTATGAAGCGGGCTGTAGCGTGAACCGTGCTGTGGGTCGCCGAGCCACAGCACGGCGTGGTGTGGGTGTGACAGCCTGAACCGGGACGCCGGGTCGTGACGCGCACCGGGGCCTCGTAGGGTGAGAACCATGTACCGCCGTCGGACGAGCCGGGCGTCGAACGTATGATCGGAACCCTATGAGCGCGCTTCCCGGTGGCCCGTACCCCGACTTCGGCCCGTACCCGGGCTTCGGCCCGTACCCCGGCTTCGACGACGTCGCTGACGACCGGGACGAGCCGGCGTCGCCAACGGCTCCGGGTGTGCCGGGCGCTCGTCCCGCCACGCCCCGGCTCGCTCCCGACGCGCTGCTCGACGGCCTGAACCCGCAGCAGCGGGCGGCGGTCGTCCACACGGGCTCGCCGCTGCTCGTCGTCGCGGGCGCGGGCTCCGGCAAGACGCGGGTGCTGGCGAACCGGATCGCCTACCTGCTCGCCGCCCGCGGGGCCCGGGCCGGCGAGATCCTGGCGATCACGTTCACCAACAAGGCCGCGAACGAGATGAAGGAGCGGGTCGCCGCGCTCGTCGGCACCCGCACCCGGGCGATGTGGGTGAGCACCTTTCATTCCGCCTGCGTGCGCATCCTGCGGTCGCACGCCAAGCGCATCGGGTTCACCAGCAGCTTCTCGATCTACGACGCGGCGGATGCCCAGCGCCTGGTCACGCTGGTCGCGCGCGACCTGGACATCGACCCGAAGCGCTACCCGGCGCGCGCGCTCGCCACCGGGATCAGCAACCTGAAGAACGAGCTGGTCGACTGGGAGACCGCCATGAGCCGGGCGACCGGCCATGCCGAACGTGCCGTCGCCGAGGTCTACGGGCTCTACCAGCGCCGGCTGGCCGAGTCGAACGCGTTCGACTTCGACGACCTGATCATGACGACGGTGAACCTGCTGCAGGCGTTCCCGGACGTCGCCGAGCACTACCGACGCCGGTTCCGGCACGTCCTCATCGACGAGTACCAGGACACCAACCACGCCCAGTACGTCCTGGTGCGGGAACTGGTGGGGCAGGCGCCCCGGCTGACCGTCGACGGCGAGCCGGTACGGCCGGCTCCGGTGCCGCCGGGCTCCGACGCCGACGCCGACGGGCCCGCGGTGGGGCCGGCCGAGCTGTGCGTGGTCGGCGACGCCGACCAGTCGATCTACGCCTTCCGGGGCGCGAACATCCGCAACATCGTCGAGTTCGAGCAGGACTACCCCGACGCCACCGTGATCCTGCTGGAGCAGAACTACCGGTCCACGCAGACGATCCTGTCCGCGGCGAACGCGGTGATAGCCCGTAACGCCCGGCGCAAGCCCAAGCGGCTGTGGTCGGACGCCGGGGACGGCGAGAAGATCGTCGGCTATGTCGCGGACAGCGAGCACGGCGAGGCCGCCTTCGTCGCCGCCGAGGTCGACCGGCTCTCCGACGCCGAGCTGGCGCGTCCCGGCGAGGTCGCCGTCTTCTACCGCACCAACGCCCAGAGCCGGGTCTTTGAAGAGATCTTCATCCGGGTCGGCCTGCCCTACCGGGTGATCGGCGGGGTGCGCTTCTACGAGCGCCGTGAGGTCCGGGACCTGCTCGCCTACCTGCGGGTACTGGTGAACCCGGCGGACACGGTGAACCTGCGGCGCATCCTCAACGTGCCCAGGCGGGGGATCGGCGAGCGGGCCGAGGCGATGCTCGCCGCCTTCGCCGAACGCGAGCGCGTCCCCTTCGCCGACGCCCTGAACCGGGTGGACGAGGTCCCGGGCCTGGCCGCCCGGTCGGCGAACGCGGTCCGTGGTTTCGCCGCTCTGCTCGCCGAGCTGCGCACGGCCGTGGCCGACGGCCCGGTCGCGGCGCTGGAGACGGTGCTGGAGCGGACCGGTTACCTCACCGAACTGGCCGCCGCGGACGCCCTCGAGGCCGAGGGGCGGGCGGAGAACCTCCAGGAGCTGGCCAACGTCGCCCGGGAGTTCAGCGAGCAGTTCCCGCAGGGCTCGCTCGCGGACTTCCTCGAGCAGGTCTCCCTGGTCGCCGACGCCGACCAGGTGCCCGGCCCCGAGGATGGCGAGGGCGGCGCGGACGGCGCGGGCGGTGCCGCCGGGGCCGTCACCCTGATGACGCTGCACAGCGCCAAGGGGCTGGAGTTCCCGGTGGTCTTCCTCACCGGGCTGGAGGACGGTGTCTTCCCGCACCTGCGCACGCTCGGCGACTCCACCGAGCTCGAGGAGGAACGCAGGCTCGCCTACGTCGGCATCACCCGGGCGCGTGTCCGGCTGTACCTGACCCGGGCGGAGGTCCGCAGCGCCTGGGGCCAGCCGGCGTACAACCCGCCGTCGCGGTTCCTCGAGGAGGTACCGGCCGAGCTGGTCGGCTGGCAGGGGAACACCCAGCCGGCGTCGGCCGCCGCCCACCCGCGGACGAGCGCGTGGGGCTCGGCGCCCGCGGGGCCGTCCGGCGCGCGGGTCGGCGGGCTGCCGGGGCGCCGGCCCGCGCCGGCCCCCCGCCCGATTCCCGACCTGTCCCTGGGGGACCGGGTCAACCACGACACCTTCGGGCTCGGTCAGGTCGTCGCGGTGGCCGGCGCGGGGGACAACCGCGAGGTGAGCATCGACTTCGGCGAGGGAACCGGGACCAAACGCCTGCTCCTGCGCTATGCCCCCGTCGAGAAGCTGTGAGCGTCCCGCGCACCCGCGTTCGGCAGGCCCGACGGGCGGCTGGCCCGTACTGACATCCGCTGCCGCTGCCGCTGCCTGATGGCCGGCTATCCGTTACCGATGCCCGCCGGACGTTGGTGGCATCGGCACGGCACGGCACGGCCGGTGGAAGAGCGGCCGGCGGTAGCCGCTGGTTGAAGGCCGGTAACTGCTGGTCGAAGGCTGGTAGCCGATGCTGGGAGAACGGTGGCGGTCAGTAGGAGACGTTGTGCCTGGCGAGCCACGCGAGCGGGTCGATCTTGGTGCCGTTCTGGCCGCCCAGCCGGACCTCGAAGTGCAGGTGCGGCCCGGTGGAGAAGCCGGTCGACCCCTCCAGGCCCACCTGCTGGCCGGTGGCGACCTGCTGGCCGACCCGGACGCTGATCCGGGACAGGTGGGCGTAGCAGGTGACCACGTTGTTCGCGTGCTGGATCTGGACGAAGTTGCCGTAGCCGGACTCCCACCCCGCGTAGATGATGATGCCGCCGTGGGCGGCGACGACCGGGGTCCCCATCGGCGCGCCGAGGTCGATACCGGGGTGGCCGTTCGCGCCGCCGAAATGCTGGGTGAGCCTGGCCTGTATCGGGCTGACCCAGCGCAGTTCCTCCTGCTGGCGCGCGCTCTCCGTGGCCGTGGTCCGCTGCTGGAGGAGCAGGATGGACAGCTGGGCCAGCGCCTCGTCCCGGTCGACACGGTCGGCCTGGGCCTGGCGTCGCGCGGCGTCGTCGCGTTGCTGCCCGAGCAGGGCGGGGTCGCTCAGCCTGTCGGTGGCGGCGTCCGCCACGCCGCCGGACGCGGGGTCGGCGACCGTCCCGGCGGTGCGCAGGCCGGGAATGACCACCGGCTCGGAGTGCGCGATACCGGTTGTGTTGATCATAACGATGCCGAGGGTGGAGACCACGGCGGTGGCGATGCCGGTACGGCGGATCTGCGCTGCCAAGGCCGCCCGGCGGGCGGAACCGGACGGGCCGCCGTGGCCCGTGGCCCTGCCCTGACCGCGATGCCGCCCTGAGTTACGGGCTGGGGGCTGCGACAACCCGAACTCACGCTCCCGTTGCTCGACAGAACTTCTGCCGCGCCCCGGCATGCCCTGTCACGGCGTGTTACGGCACGGCATGTCGTGGCACGGCAGGAGAAAAAGCCTGCAAACCGGGTTGAACGCTACACCGTCCCAAAACGGGCTTTAGCACCACCCCCACCCACGGTGGGCGCGACGTATGAAGCGGTGTAATTATTGCCTTTTCATCATTATGAGTGACGAAGATTTCGATCATCTTGGAAGTCGCCGGCCGCTGGACGGCCGTCCGCCCATGACGCGCGGTCGGGACGAGCATCACGCAGGGATCTCGGGGCCGTAGCCGGCACCTCCGCCTCGGCTCCTGCCGCCATCTCGGCTCCTGCCGCCATCTCGGCCTCTGCCACCATCTCCACTCCTGCCTCCGCCGGCCCCTCCTCGCCGCCGAGGCCGGTGCGTCCGGTGTCAGGGCCGGTGCGTCCGCTGGCCGGGGCGGTGTACTCGACGTCGTCCAGATGCGCGAGCGTGGTCGCGATCCGATGGACGACGTCGATGTTGAACGGCAGCGAGTGGTGGCCGACGCCGGGAACCCGCAGGTTACGGACGGTCAGGTCCGGATGGCGGATGAGCGCCGCCTCGGTCGGACGGATGATCGTGTCCAGGTCCCCGGAGAAGGCCACGAACCGGGTCCGGCAGTTCGGCGCGGGCTCGGCCAGCTCGCGGACCACGTCCGAGCCCGGGACGAGCTGGCGCAGCAGGGTGTACGGCACCATCGGGGGCAGCAGCCGGGCCAGGCGGGTGCCCTCGTGCGGTGTGCCCAGCGTCACCAGGGTGTGCACACGGGCGTCGCCGTCGAGTTTCTGCACGTAGTAGCGGGCGACCAGGCCGCCGAGGGAGTGCCCGACGATGTGTATGCGCGGGTAGCCCGTCTGCTCGCACATCGTCTCGACCACCGCGGCCAGCTTGCGGGCCGCCGTCGGGACGTCCGCGGTGAACAGCGGCAGGTTCACGGTGGCGACCCGTCCGAAGCCTCGCCGGCGCAGCGACCGGCGCAGCCGAGTGAAGATCGACCTGTTGTCGATCAGGCCATGGACCAGCAGGATCGGTGTGCCCGCGGCTTCGATGTCGCCGACGAGCAGCCCGCGCCGCAGCGGGGAGAGGCCGTCGAGGGTGTAGCGGTCGGCCGGTTCGCGTAGCCGTTCCGAGACGGCCCCGATCGGGTAAAAGGCGATATGGGTCGCCAGCCAGGTGGCCTCCGTGGCCATGCCGCGGATCGCCCCCGGTGTCTCAAGCAGGCCGCGGGTCACGCGTGTGCCGCGACGGGCCACGGATGCGCTCACCGATCTGGTGGCTCTGCCTGCCGCCGCCCCCGCCGGCCCCAGTTGACGCTTTCCGATTGCCCTGCTCCCGTCCGTGCTCGGACAGTTGTCCGAAGAACCAGCTGGCCGCACGAACTGGCCGGCCGAAGGCAACGCGATCATCGGCCTGCTCGCGCGGCCGTGGGTCCGGGTCTCCCGCGCGGGGAAGGACCCGGGAACGGCACGATACTCGCAGGCACGAAGCCCCCGGACGTTGCCCGGATGCCGCGGCCGGCCAGGCCTGGCCCGGTAGGCCGTCGACCGCGCGGGCGGCGCCCAGCCGGCCGGCATCCACCGGGGATGGCCCGGCCGGTGCGCGCCAGACGGGCCGTAGCGCGGCCCGGGAGGCATCCGCTGGGAACCGCCATGACGTCTACCATTACTGAGAGTATAAAAAAAGCGGGTGGATGTCGACTGTTGGTTTCTCGCCGTGACCGCCGGCCGGTACGGCGGCGGCTGTGATCCCGTCGGGCAACAGCGTGCTTCCGCCGGTGCGTCCGGCTAGGGTCTACGGAGAGATCGGGCCACGGAACGCCATGTACGGGGCACCGCGTCAGGGAGGCGACGTCCCGGCCGGATGGTGTCAGGAAACGCAAGGAGGCCGCGTGAGCGGAACCGGTGAACGTATCCGGGTGGTGGTCGCCAAACCTGGTCTTGACGGCCACGACCGCGGCGCCAAGGTTATTGCGCGGGCACTGCGGGACGCGGGCATGGAGGTCGTCTACACCGGTCTGCACCAGACGCCCGAGCAGATTGTCGAGACCGCTATCCAGGAGGACGCAGACTGTATCGGCCTGTCGGTGCTCTCGGGCGCGCACATGACCCTTTTCGCGCGCCTGATGGATTTGCTGCGGGAGCGCGGCGCCACCGACATCGTGGTGACCGGTGGCGGGATCATACCGGATGCTGACATTCCGCAGCTGAAGGCACTCGGTGTCGCCGAGATATTCACGCCCGGAGCGACCACGGGCGAAATCGTCGAATGGATCCGGTCGAGTGTGGCCGCGGCCCACACGCCCGGTCCCAGGGCGGTTTCCGCGGGCTGAGAGTCTTCCGGGCGCCTTCCCGGGTGCCTTCCGGGGCCACCGGTTTCCGCCTCCCGGGCCGCCGGCTTGCCGGCCCGCTCGAGTGGCCGGGGCCGCCCGCCGAGGGCCGGTTGCCTGCCGAGGGCCGGTCGCCGGTCGCGGGCAGGCGGACGGCCCGGGACGGAAGGCCGCTCGGGCGCACGGGCCGCGACCGGGCTCCGCCCGGCCGGCCGGGCGGCGTACGTCGGCGCCGAGGTCCGCATAGGTGCGTGGATCCACCTGGGCCGGGAGTTCGAGAGATCGTTCACAGGGCGGGCCCGAGGGTCCCCATGGGTGCGCGAGGCCCCAGGGGTGTGGGCCCCGGCGGCCGGGCAGGCATCCGGGACGCCACGAGGCTGGCCCGTCGTCGTGTCCGTCCCAGCCGGGCCGGGCGAGGCGCCGGCACGTCGTACCAGCCGTGCCCGCCGGCTCCGTCGGCCGGCCCCGTCCAGCAGTTCCGTCCAGCAGTTCCGCCGACTGGCCGTATCCGCCGGCCGTGTTCTCGTCACCGGTCCGCCGGGCATGCGCAGATGCGGGCATGTGGGCATGTGGAGATGGTTGTGACCGTTGTTTGTCCGCCGCCGTCCATCCGCCGTTGTTGTGACATCGGGTGTCACAGGTGCCGGTAGTTGTTCCGCCGTTCCGGCCCGGCCGGCGGTGTACGGCTTGTGGCCGGATCCGGGTGTGCAGTGAGCGAGGTAACGCGGCCGTCGCCGTAGCGGGCGCCGAGATCGTGCCGGGTTCGATCGGAATAGTGGGTATTGCGATCACTGTGATCGCGGTGTCGACCACCACAAAAGCAGGCGTCCGGCACCGGATCCGGGTGATGATGGTGGCTGGCTCCGGGCATACGAGACCGGCCGCCGCGGCAGGAGCAGTCTCCACCGGGACGGGCGTCTTCAGTAGGCTCGGGCCGGCTTCCCTTTTCTTCGAACTTACGAACGTTCGGCCCTGACCACCGATCTCATATCCGACTGGACGGACTGTGGATCTCTTCGAGTATCAGGCGAAGAAGCTGTTCGCCGACCACGGCGTGCCTGTGCCCAGCGGCAAGGTCGCCACGACCCCCGACGAGGCACGCGGCATCGCAACTGATCTTGGTGGGCGTGTCGTCGTCAAAGCGCAGGTCAAGACCGGCGGCCGCGGCAAGGCCGGTGGCGTGAAGGTCGCCGACGGCCCGGACGACGCCACCGCCAAGGCATCGGCAATCCTCGGGATGGACATCAAGGGCCACACGGTCCACGCGGTCCTCGTGGAGCAGGCGAGCGACATCGCCGAGGAGTACTACGCCTCCTTCCTGCTCGACCGGGCGAACCGGACCTTCCTCGCCATGTGCTCCCGCGAGGGCGGGGTGGAGATCGAGGAGGTCGCCGCGACCAAGCCGGAGGCGCTCGCCCGCATCCCGATCGACCCGCTGGTCGGGGTCGACGCCACCGTCGCCCGCCAGATCGCGGTGGCGGCGAAGCTGCCGGAGGCCGCCCTCGACGGTGCCACCGAGCTGCTGGTGAAGCTGTGGGAGGTCTTCGTCCGCGCCGACGCCACCCTGGTGGAGGTCAACCCGCTGATCCTCACCGGCGACGGCCGCGTGGTCGCGCTGGACGGCAAGGTCAGCCTGGACGAGAACGCCTCCTTCCGCCACCCCGGCCACGCCGCGTTCGTGGACGTAGCCGCGGTGGACCCGCTGGAGCAGCGGGCCAAGGAGAAGGACCTCAACTACGTCAAGCTCTCCGGGCAGGTCGGCATCATCGGTAATGGTGCCGGTCTGGTCATGTCGACCCTCGACGTGGTGACATACGCCGGTGAGGAGTTCGGCGGGCAGCGCCCGGCCAACTTCCTCGACATCGGCGGCGGGGCGTCCGCGGAGGTGATGGCGGACGGTCTGTCGATCATTCTGAGCGACCCGGCGGTCAAGAGCGTGTTCGTGAACATCTTCGGCGGGATCACCGCCTGTGACGCCGTGGCCAACGGCATCGTGCAGGCGCTGAAGATCGTCGGTGACATCACCACCCCGCTGGTCGTGCGGCTCGACGGCAACAACGCCGAGGAGGGCCGGCGGATCCTCCGCGAGGCCAACCTCGACGTGGTCAAGCCGGTGGACACCATGGACGGCGCGGCGCGGCTCGCCGCCGAGCTCGCCGCGGCCGCGGCCGCGGCCTGAGCGGACGGGAAGAGGCTTCCGACAATGGCAATCTGGCTGGACGAGACGTCCAAGATCCTGGTTCAGGGCATCACCGGCTCCGAGGGGCGCAAGCACACCGCCCGGATGCTGCGCGCCGGCTCGAAGATCGTCGGCGGCACCAACCCGAAGAAGGCGGGCACCGAGGTCGAGGGTGTGCCGGTCTTCGCGACGGTGGCCGAGACGATCGAGAAGACCGGCGCCAACGTCTCGGTGGTGTACGTCCCGCCGGCCGGGACCAAGGCGGCCGCCATCGAGGCGATCGACGCGGGCATCCCGCTCGTGGTGGTCATCACCGAGGGCGTGCCGGTACACGACACCACCGAGTTCTGGGCGTACGCGAAGTCCAAGGGCAACGGCACGCGGATCATCGGGCCGAACTGCCCGGGCATCATCAGCCCGGGCCGGTCGAACGCGGGCATCATCCCGGCCGACATCACCCCGCAGGGCCGCATCGGCCTGGTCAGCAAGAGCGGCACCCTGACCTACCAGATGATGTACGAGCTGCGTGACTTCGGCTTCTCCACCGCTGTGGGCATCGGCGGTGACCCGGTCATCGGCACCACCCACATCGACGCGCTCGCCGCGTTCGAGGCCGACCCCGACACCGACGCGATCGTGATGATCGGTGAGATCGGTGGTGACGCCGAGGAGCGGGCCGCCGCCTACATCGAGGAGCACGTCACCAAGCCGGTCGTCGGCTACGTCGCGGGCTTCACCGCGCCGGAGGGCAAGACGATGGGCCACGCCGGGGCGATCGTGTCCGGGTCGTCCGGGACGGCGCTCGCCAAGAAGGAGGCCCTGGAGAAGGCCGGGGTGCGGGTCGGCAAGACCCCGTCCGAGACCGCCCGGCTCATGGCCGACGTCGTGCGCTCCCTGTAGCCGCTCGCGGAACCCGCCCCGCGCGGGATCCCGTCCCCACCGGCTGTCGTTTCCGGCGCCGCATGACGGCGGGCCCGTCGCGGTGGCACCGTTTCCGGACCGGGTGTGGCGAGTCGTTTCCGACGGTCGGCCACGCCCGGTTGTTTTTTGTGTACCCCGTGCGTTGCCGGTGGCGGGCGGCCCGGTGCCGTGGACGTTTCCAGGGTCCTTTCCCGGACATGATCGTGTCGTTCCGGCGGACAGGAGCTACGGTGTCAGGGATGAGTCCGTCAGGTCACCGCTGATCGCTGAAGTGGGGTCGTCCCGTGACACGTGTAGCCGGCCGAGACATACCGAACAACGACCTTGGCGTCCTGGTTGCCGGCGTCGTCCTGTTCATCGCGTCGTTATTCAACTGGTTCTCCGTCAGGGTGTTCAGCGGGGCCAGCAGCGGGGAGAACGCGTGGGGCGTCGGTTTCCTCGCCTATGGTGGTGTCGAACTCGGGCTGCTCGCCGCCGCGCTGGTGGCGGTGCGGCTCTTCACCCGCGTCCAGCTGCCGGCGGTCGGCGTTGACTGGGCTCTGATCCTCGCGGGTGTCGCGGGCCTCGGCACGGTCCTGATCTTCTTCAAGCTGGCGCTGGGATACCACGAGACCGACCGGGCGTTCGGGCTGTGGCTCGGGTTCGTCGCGTCCATCGCCATCACGGTCTTCACCGTCCTGACCGCTGTCGCCGGCGGGCACACGCTGCCACGCGGCGGCCACC
Source organism: Protofrankia sp. CiP1_Cm_nod3 (assembly GCF_982290655.1). NCBI lineage: Bacteria > Bacillati > Actinomycetota > Actinomycetes > Frankiales > Frankiaceae > Protofrankia > Protofrankia sp. CiP1_Cm_nod3. Next base: position 11,725 of record NZ_CEVIVD010000025.1, on the reverse strand, counting down.
GGGACCGCCCGCCGAACCCGATACCTCCCGCCCCCGGGTACGACGCGTACGGCCAGCCCCTCTCGGGCGGGTACGGCCAGCCGGGCTCCTACGGCCAGCCACCCCAGGCCGGTGGGTACGGGCAGCCGGGCGGCTACGGCCAGCCGCCGCAGGCCGGCTACGGTCAGCCGCCGCAGGCCGGTGGGCACGGGCAGCAGGCCTACGGCGGCTACGGCCAGCCGGGCTCCTACGGCGGCCAGCCCCCGCAGCCCGGCGAGGGCCAGCCGCCCCACGGCCAGCCCGGCCGGTAGGGCCCACCCGGGCTTGGCTTCCCGCGCCCGGCCGGCACGGCCTGGCCGGGCACGGGCCCTCCTGGCGGATGCCCGGCCCCACAGCCGGGCCGACTCCCCGTCACGTCCGGAAATGTCCGACCCCTCCTCTATGATTCGAACATATGTTCGCCAACGGGGAGGTCGTCATGGCTGTCAGCACCGCGCGGCTGCGGGCCGAGTCCAGGCGTCTGCGAGCGCTCGGGTGGTCCTACCGGCGGATCGCCCTGGAATGGCAGCGCCGGTACCGGCTCAACGCCCGGGTCGCCTTCCGGCTCGCCCACGGCTGGACGCAGGAGGAGGCGGCCCGGCGCTGGAACGCCCGCTGGCCCGGCGACGACGCGCCGAAGACGGGCAAGTCCTTCTCCTACTGGGAGGTCTGGCCCGCCCGCGGCGGCCGGGCCCCGTCGACCCGGACGCTCCACCGGCTGGCCGAGCTGTACCTGTGCCGTCCTGGCGACCTTCTCGACGGGGACGACTTCGGCCGTCTCGACACGGGCCGCGACGAGGTCCCGCGAGGCCGCGGGACCGTGTGCGGGCCCGCGGCCGCCCCGGCGCGCCCCGGCCGGCTGGTCCCCGTCCCGCGCGAACACCGCGCCGGGCCGGCGGCGCCGGCCGGCGACTGCGGCCCGCGCGTCGGCCACCCGGCCTGCCGGGCCTCCCGTCATCCCGTCTGAGCAGGGGCTATGTCCTGATCAACGCCGTTCCCGGCGGATGCGCACAGGCCGCCTGACGTCAGTACAGTCGGAGCGGAACGGTCCCTGGCCGCTGGCTGTGCCGTCGGCTTCGACGGCGCGTTGCCGGCCACCTGCTTCTCCGGAGAGTCCCGTGTCCGCTCGACTGGTTGTTCTCGCCTCCGGGGTGGGCACCACCTTGCAGGCCGTATTGGACGCCTGCCGGGATCCATCCTTCGGCGCCGAGGTCGTTGCCGTGGGCACGGACCGCTTCGGCACCGGCGCGCAGGACCGGGCGGTGGCCGCCGGTACCCCGGTCTTCACCGTCCGTCTTGAGGATTTCCCGCGCCGGGAGGCGTTCGACGAGGCCACGGCGGAGCGGATCGCCGCTTATGATCCGGATCTGCTGGTGCTCGCCGGCTACATGAAGATTCTCGGAAAGCGGGTCATCGGACGTTTCCGCACGGTGAACACCCACCCGTCGCTGCTGCCCGCCTTCCCCGGCGCCCACGCCATCCGGGACGCACTCGCGCACGGGGTGAAGGTCAGTGGTGTCACGGTCCACTGGGTCGACGAAGGCGTCGATACCGGGCCGATCCTTGCGCAGGCGACGGTGGGCGTGGAAGCGTCCGACACGGAAGAGACCCTGCGTAGCCGCATCCAGGCGGTGGAGCGCGTCCTGTACGTACAGACGATCGGCCGGATCGTCCGGTCGGAGGAGGGGACATGACATCCGCACAGGTCCCGCGGGAGTCCTCGGCCGACGAGCCGGTGGCGGGAGCGCAGGATTCCCCGCCCATCGACGCGGCCTCGTCCGGTGGCGGCGAACTGGTCGCGACGGGGCGGCGCCCCATCCGGCGGGTGCTGGTCAGCGTCTACGACAAGACCGGTCTGGCCGAGCTGGCGGCCGTGTTCGCCGAGGCCGAGGTAGAGATCGTCTCCACCGGTTCGACCGCGCAGGTCCTCGCCCGGCACGGCCTGGCCGTCACGCCGATCAGCACCCTCACCGGGTTCCCCGAGATCCTCGGCGGGCGGGTGAAGACGCTGCACCCGCGGGTGCACGCCGGTCTGCTCGCCGACCTGCGCAACGTCGAGCACGCCGAGACGCTCGCCGAGCTCGACATCGAGCCGTTCGACCTCGTCGTGTCCAACCTCTATCCCTTCCGGGAGACGGTGGCCGGCGGTGCCCCCGAGGACGAGGTGATCGAGCAGATCGACATCGGCGGCCCGGCGATGATCCGGGCCGCCGCGAAGAACCATCACACCGTGGCCGTGGTGGTCTCCCCGGCGGACTACCCGGAGCTGGTCGCTGCGATCCGGGCCGGTGGTTTCGACCTGGCCGCCCGCCGCCGGCTCGCCGCCCGCGCCTTCGCCCACACCGCCGCCTACGACGTCGCGGTCGCGTCCTGGTTCGCCAGTGTGGGCGCCCCCGACCAGGTCGCCCGGGAGTCCGGCTGGCCGGACACGGTCGCCGCGGTGTGGCGCCGCGCCGAGGTGCTGCGCTACGGCGAGAACCCGCACCAGCGGGCCGCGCTGTACGTCGCCGAGAACGACGGGCCGGGGCTTGCCGACGCCCGGCAGCTGCACGGCAAGCCGATGTCGTTCAACAACTTCACCGACGCGGAGGCGGCCCGCTCCGCCGTGGCCGACTTCGGCGAACCGGCCGTAGCCGTGATCAAGCATGCCAACCCCTGCGGCCTGGCGATCGGCCGTGACATCGCCGACGCGCACCGCAAGGCGCACGCCTGCGACCCGGTGTCCGCCTTCGGCGGGGTCATCGCGACGAACCGCCCGGTCAGCGTCGCCCTGGCCGGGCAGATCGCGGAGATCTTCACCGAGGTCGTGGTGGCACCCGGCTACGACGACGGGGCAGTGGAGATCCTGGCCCGCAAGCCCTCGGTCCGCCTGCTGGAGAGCCCCCTGCCGCCGCACCCGCACGGGGTGCAGATACGCCAGGTCTCCGGCGGGCTGCTGCTGCAGTCCCGCGACGCGCTGGACGCCGCCGGTGACGACCCCTCGGGCTGGACGCTGGAGGCCGGCTCGCCCGCGGACGAGAGCACCCTGGCTGACCTCGCCTTCGCCTGGAAGGCCGTCCGGTCGGTGAAGTCGAACGCGATCCTCGTCGCCGCCGACGGCGCCACGGTCGGTGTCGGCATGGGGCAGGTGAACCGGGTGGACGCCGCCCGGCTCGCGGTGGCCCGCGGAGGTGACCGTGTGAAGGGGGCGGTGGCCGCCAGCGACGCCTTCTTCCCCTTCCCGGACGGGCTGCAGGTGCTCATCGGCGCCGGGGTCCGCGCGGTTGTCGAGCCGGGCGGGTCCGTCCGCGACGAGCAGGTCGTGGCGGCCGCGCGGGACGCCGGGATCGCCCTCTACTTCACCGGCGTCCGGCACTTCACGCACTGACAGTCACGCACTGACGGTAGCCGCCAGAAGCGTCCCGAGCCTTCGGGCCCGTGGACGCGGTGCTTACTGACAGTGCTCAGCGGAAATGGCGCTCAGCGGAAACGATGTCCGAATCCGCCGCGTCCTGACCAGGGTGCGGCGGCCGGCGGGGCCGGGTCGATGTCGGGGTCACGGGCGGACGTCGGCCGCACAGCCGGCGTCTCGGTGGCGACGGCATCGTCGGCCCGCCGCTGTGACGCGCGTACCTGTGGCGTGCGTACCTGGTCGTCGGTGCCGTCCGGGTCCGTGCGTGGCGGCCGGACGGCACCGACGCCTCATGAGATGGACGCGGACTCCGCCGCTGCCGCCCCACGCCGCGACGTGCTCGTGGTAGTGCCGTTCGAGGACGCCGGGATGGCCCCACCGGGTGTGTCGTTGGTGGGGACGTAACGCTGCGCCACCCAGTCCAGGGCCTCCCGCCAGCTCGCGCCGTACAGGACCGAGATCCTGTCCGCCGTCTGCCGCGCGAGAGCCTGGACGAACACCCGGTCGTCGTTGTCCAGGTGCCGGGCGTCCCCGAAGGTCTCCCAAGCCCGGAACATCAGCTCCTGCAACTTCTTGCTGTGTGGCGATTCGTCTGTCACGGCCCACTCCCTCCACTCCGGTCCCATTCCGGTGGTTGCGGCGGAAGTGTCCCCTAGTCCCGTGTGGAGGCTTCACCCGGGGTCTAAAAAATTGCGATCCGACGAATGATCGTAAGTTTTCGCGATTGCCGGCGCGGCACTGGGCGCTCCGCCCACCTGAAGATCGATAATGCCCTGGACCTGCTCGGACAGGACGGGACAGCCTGATCGGCAGGTCTCGGCGGCTCCCGGGACGCGACGTGACCGCGGGGTCGCCGTACCGGCACCACATCCGAACGCCCGTCCCAACGCCTTCAAGGGCCACCGCGGTCTGGAGGCTGTCTTCCGGGTGGGCTGCCGTGGCCGTGGGGCCGCCTTGCCGGTGGGCTGCCGTGGCCGGAGGCCGCCTTCCCGGTGGGCATAGACTGCCCTGCGTGGTTGGGG
>NZ_CEVIVD010000025.1:0-6976 GCF_982290655.1 Protofrankia sp. CiP1_Cm_nod3 | reverse complement strand
TGGCAGGGGAACCGTGTCCGGACAGGGGCTGCCGGTTCCGGCCGGCCTCCCGGCCGGCGGGGCGCGGCCGTGCCGGTGCCGGTGCTGGTGACCCCACTATGAGCGCCGGCCGCCGGCAGCACCTGGCCCGGAGACGCTCGCCGCCGGGCTGGGACCCGGTGCTCACGGTCGTGCTGGGCGCGGCGATCGTCGCTCTGGTGTTCGTGTCACAGGATCACTGGCGACGCGGGCTGCTCGGGCTGGGCATCGTCCTGCTCGCCGGGGCCGTCCTGCGGCTGGTCCTTCCTGCCCGGCGGGCCGGGCTGCTCGCCGTCCGGAGCAGGGTTTTCGATGTCGCGACGCTCGCGGCACTCGGCGTGACGATCATCGCGGTGACGTTGGCGGTACCGGCCCCGGGGTCATGAGGGCCGTGGCGGCCGCGGTCGTCATCCCCTGGCCGGCATCCAGCGGTGGGCGGCCAGGATCTGTGCCAGCTGTGGCTGGGGAGTGCCGCTCCCGGTGGGCGTTCCGCGGTGAGCGGCCGGGCTCGTACCGGCCGTGGCCGGGGCGGGCTCAGGAATGTCGCACTCGGCGGCGCGCGGCGGCGGGGCCGCTGCCGGCGGGTATTCGGGGCGGAGCATCCGTTGCGGCGATCCCGGTGGTCCCGCGGGCGGCCCGGCCGGCCCGAGGGGCGGAGTTCGCCGCCCATCTCGCAGGCGATCGCGGTAGCCTCTCGATATCCGGAGCATTGTCCGAACATCATCCGAATACCATGTTCAGCTAAGCGGGGCGAACAGTACACATGCCGGCTCATAGCGTCCCCCTGATCCCCGGTGACGGGAGCGGGCCCGGGTACACCGAGACGGCGGCTCGAGTGCCCGCGGCGGCTGCCTCGTTCGTGGGCTGCGGTTTCGGCGCCATCCACGATCCGAAGCCGGACCGTACCGTACCGGCCCGGCCGCCGACGGGACGGCGGAATACATTGACGCCATCATCGAAAAACTGAGGGGCTGACACCGATGGGTGGGAAGGTAACCGTTGTCGGAGCTGGTTTCTATGGTTCCACGACCGCGCAGCGCCTTGCTGAGTACGACATTTTCGACACGGTTGTCCTCACCGACATCATCGAGGGCAAACCGCAGGGGCTCGCTCTCGACCTGAACCAGTCGCGGCCGATCGAGGGTTTCGAGACCACGGTTGTCGGGACGAACGACTACGCCGACACCGAGGGGTCGGACGTCGTCGTCATCACCGCCGGCCTGCCGCGCAAGCCGGGCATGAGCCGGCTGGACCTGATCGAGGTCAACGCGAAGATCGTCCGACAGGTGTCGGAGAACATCGCGAAGACCTCGCCCGAGGCCGTTGTCATCGTGGTGTCCAACCCGTTGGACGAGATGACCGCGCTCGCCGCGAACGTCCTCGGTTTCCCCCGCGGCCGGGTCATCGGCCAGGCCGGCCTGCTCGACACCGCCCGTTTCACCAACTTCGTCGCGGTGGAGCTCGGCGTGCCGGTGAAGTCGGTGCGCACGCTCACCCTGGGCTCGCACGGCGACACCATGGTCCCGGTGCCCTCGCACTCCACGGTGGACGGCAAGCCGCTCGCCGACCTGCTCCCCGCCGAGAAGATCGAGGAGCTGGTGACCCGGACCCGTAACGGCGGGGCCGAGGTGGTCGCGCTGCTCAGGACCGGGTCGGCGTACTACGCGCCGTCCGCCGCCGCCGCCCGGATGGTCAAGGCCGTGGCCGAGGACTCCGGCGCGGTGATACCGGCATGCGCGTGGGTGGACGGCGAGTTCGGCATCTCCGGTGTCTATCTCGGCGTGTTCGCCGAGATCGGCCGCGGCGGCGTGAGGAAGGTCGTGGAGATCGACCTGTCCGAGCAGGAGAAGGCCGCGCTGTCCGCTGCCGCCGAGGCCGTCCGGGCCAAGCAGGCCGACGTCGCCAACCTGTAACGTTCTGAATCTGTAACTTTCTGTAGCAGCTGCTGGCTGCCACGGCGCGTTGCCGTAGCGGCCAGCAGCTGGTCGACCGTCCTGTGGCCGCGCCGCCGACCGCGGGACGGACCGGCCGGCGGGACGAGCCGGGAGCGGCACGGCCGGCGCGGCACGGCCGGCGCGGCGGGATGCCGGCGGCACGAGGGCACCAGCTGGCTGACGGCCCATCGCCCGCCCCGGCCGGTGCGCTCACTGCCAGCCGGCCACCAGCTTGCGCACGGCCAGCCGGGCCAGTGACGCGGTGGGGATTGTGCCGCGTCCCAGGCCGATCTCCAGCAGGGTGTCGAAGAGCTCGGTGCGGTGGCTCGCGGCCGCGACGGCGGCGTCCATCAGGGTGCGATGCCGGCCGGCGAGCTCGGCCAGCAGAGTGGTGTGGCGCAGGTGCCGCCCGAGCTCGCGGTCGAGGGCGTGCCGGTAGGCCGCGCCGGCCGCGCCCGGCGCGGCGGTGACGGCGGCCTGGCCGGCGAGCGAGCCGGACAGCAGGGCGTAGTAGATGCCCTCACCGGTGAGCGGGTTGATCAGTGACGCGGCGTCCCCGGCGAGCAGCACCGGGCCGTCGGGCTGGCGGGGCCGCCAGGTCGACAGGGGCAGGTGGTGGGCGCGCAGCGTCCCGGGATACGCGGGCTGGTCGGCGAGCATCCGGGCCAGGGTGCCGTACAGGACGGCCCGGCCGCTACCGCCACCATCGCCGCCACCATCGCCGCCGCCACCGTCGCCGTGCATCTCGTCGAGCTTGGAACGCAGCATCCCGTAGCCGATGTTGGCGCGGCCGTCCCCGATCGGGAACGACCAGGCGTAGGCCGGCCAGCCCTGGTCGGTCATCTCGATGAGCTGCTCGGGCGGGCGGTCGGCGGACGGCGCGTCGGCGTACCCGCGCACGGCGATGGCCAGCGCCTCCGGCGGGTTCGGCCCGATGCCCAGGGCGCGCCGGGTGGCCGAGTTCGCCCCGTCCGCCCCGATCACCACCCGGGCCCGCAGGTGGCCGTTGACCAGCACCGGATCGCCGGCGGCGCCGCCCGCCACCACCGAGCGCACCCGTTCGCGCCGCAGGACGGCTCCGCGCGCGCGGGCGGCGGCGACCAGGCGGGCGTCGAAGATCTTGCGTGGCACCACGTAGTTCGCCCGCGGGCACGGGGTCGCCACCTGCGCGCCGCCCGGCGCGCGCAGCCGCATCCGGTCCACCGGCGTGAACCCGGCGGCCGCGTCCGGCACGCCGAGCGCGCGCAGGACGTCCAGGCCGTGTGGGGCGATGCCGTCACCGCAGGCCTTGTCCCGGGGGAAGTCCGCGGCGTCGAGCAGCACGACGCGGGTGTGTGGCCGCAGCTGCAGCGCGCGCAGGGCGGCGGCGCAGCCGGCCGGGCCGGCGCCGACGACGAGCAGGTCGATGGTCCCGGCCGGGCCGGCCTCGGTGGCCGGCCCGTGCGCCGCCGGGGACGCGGCCGGGGACGCAGGGGAGACGGTCGCGGACGCGCTCATGGTGTTGGGAGATGTCGGTGTCGCCACATCGGCCCAGTGTCCCAGTGCGTTGGGCACACGCCCGCGTGAGGAGGTTCGTACAGTTCATCAGGTGGATGCCCTTGCGCAGGTGGCCGCCTGGCCGGTGGAGAACGCGGCCGTCGCGGTGCTCGTCTCCGGTGGTCCCGCGGATTCCGCCGGTGATGCCCCCGGCGCGGTCACGGCCGCCGGGCCGGTCGGGGACGCCTGGTCGGTCGGGGACGCGGGCAGGCTGTTCCGGCTGGCGTCGGTGTCGAAGCTGCTGTCCGCCTACGCGGTGCTGATCGCCGTGGAGGAAGGGGTCTTCGCCCTCGACGACCCGGCCGGCCCGCCGGGCTCGACCGTCGCGCACCTGCTTGCCCACACCTCGGGCCTGGAGTTCGCCGGCAGCCGGCCGCGGGCCGAGCCCGGGGCGCGGCGGATCTACTCGAACACCGGTTTCGAGCTCCTGGGGGAGACGCTTGAGAAGGCGTCCGGGATCGCCTTCCCCGACTACCTGGCCGAGTCCGTGTTCGCGCCGCTGGGGATGGGCTCCTCCGAGCTGCGGGGCTCGCCCGCGCACGCGGTGTGGTCGAACCTGCACGACATGATCCGTTTCGCCGCCGAGCTGCTGGCGCCGCGCCTGCTGGCTCCCGCCACCTTCGCGCTGGCGACGTCGGTGGCCTTCCCCGGCCTCGTCGGTGTGCTGCCGGGCTTCGGCGCGCAGAAGCCGAACGACTGGGGGCTCGGTTTCGAGATCCGCGGCGGGAAGCAGCCGCACTGGACGGGCAGCACCAACTCTCCCGCCACGTTCGGTCACTTCGGCCGGAGCGGGACGTTCCTGTGGGTGGATCCCGCGCCGCGGGCGGCCTGTGTGGCGCTGACCGACCGCGAGTTCGGCACCTGGGCGGCGCAGGCGTGGCCGGTGCTGTCCGACGACGTGGTGGCCGCCGTCCGCGCGGCCGGTATCCCGGGCTGAGCGCGTTACCCGTGCCGGCGTGCTCCCGCGCCCGGCGGGGGCCGGGCCACCGGGTGGATCCCGCCGCCCGGCCGGTACGGCGGGCCCGCCGGGTGTGATGGCACCGGGCTCGTGGGTAGTTAGCAACCGATGGCCAATCCGATCAGCGCGGTCCGCTCCGGGGCACGGAAGGCATCCGGCGTCGCGGGTTCCGTACGCCGCGGGAGACCCTTTGTCGACCATGCCATACGTGGCTATCACCGGTATGTCGAGGACGGCGGTGACCGGCTCGCGGCGGCTGCCACGTATTTCGCCTTCCTGTCCTTCTTCCCGCTGGTGGCGCTGGCCTTCTCGATCACGGGGTTCGTGGTCGACGCGTATCCAGACGTCCAGCAGGAACTGGTCAACCAGATCAACAGTTATCTGCCGGGGATGGCGGACAAGCTCGACATCGCCAGTATCGGCAACTCGAAGGTCGGGGTCGGCCTGATCGGTCTGGCCGGTCTGCTGCTGGCCGGGCTGGCCTGGATCAACGCGCTGCGGGACGCCATCCGGATCATCTGGCACCAGAGTGTGGACGTCGGCAACGCGCTGGTGCGCCGGCTGCGGGACCTCGGCGTCCTAGTCGGGCTCGGGCTGATCGTGTTCGCGTCCATCGCGGTGACCAGCGTCATCACCTCGGTGTCGGGGACGTTCCTGGAGGGGATCGGCCTGTCCGGGAGCACCGCGGCGACGGTGGTGACCACGCTGCTCGCCCTCGGCATCGCGCTGGCACTGGATGTGACGATCTTCCTGTGCCTGTTCCTCTGGCTGCCGTCGATCACTGACCGTCGCCGGGTGGTGCGCGGGGCCATGCTCGGCGCCGTCGGGGTGGAGAGCCTCAAGCTCCTCGGCACCTGGCTGGTCGGGATGACGACCGGTAATCCCGTGTACGGGACGTTCGCGGTGATCGTCGGCCTGCTCATCTGGATCAACATCGTGCTGCGCTGGACCCTCCTGGTCGCGGCGTGGACGGTGACCGCCCCCTACGACTCCGACGTCGTCCCGTCCGGCACCGCCGTGGCTGTCCCGGGTGACGGTGCCACCGAGGCCGCCGTGGCTGTTCCGGATGACGGCGCCACGGAGGTTGTCACGGCCGTCCCGGATGGCGGCACCGAGGCCGCCGGGGGAGCGGCCGGAGCGGCCGGACCGGCCGGTGACCCGCCACCCGCCGGTTCGCCGGCGGCCAGGCCGCCCACCGGCGCTGTTGCCGGCTCCGCCGATGACGGGGTGGACGTGCCGGCGCTTCGGCCAGGGCCGTCGGCAGCGTCGCCACGCGGTTGAGGCACGATCCGCACGAGCCCGCTCCCCGGAACCGTGACCGGGGCGGCGGACGCGGGCGGGTCCCGCGCCACCGCGGGCCGCGCCGCCGTTCCGGGCGGCATGCCGACGCCCGGGAGCGGCCGCCGCGCACGACGTCGGCGCAGGGCCAGCGCCACGGCGAGCAGCGTCACCGCGACAGCGGTCCAGGTGACCGGACCAACGGTGTGACCGCCGCTGGACGCCTCCCTGGACGTCTCTCCGGACGCCTCCGCCGTGCCACGTCCGTCCGTGCCGGCCCCGTTCCGGCCGGTGCCCCCGTCGTGACCGGCGCCTGCCCGGGCCGGCCCGCTGGCGGCCGCGTGCGCCACGTGGGCCGCGGGCTCGGCGTGCACCGCCGCGTCGACCCGGGGCAGCAGCTGCCCGACCGCGGTGACCGAGCCGACGTGCGTGAACCCCCAGTCGAACAGGGCGCGGGCGTCGCCGGCGTACGCGGGTGCCGCCCGCAGCATGGTGACGATGAGCGTGTGGTCGCCGCGCCGGACCGCGCCGACGTAGGTGGCGCCCGCCGCGATGGTGTAGCCGTTCTTGACGCCGATCGTCCCCGGATAGGAACCGAGCAGGTCGTTGTGGTTCTGGATCTCGAAGGAGGCGCCGCCCCGGCCCCGGACCGTCGCCCGCGGGACCGTCAGGAACCCCTTCACCGCGGGACTGGTGAGAGCGGCCCGGCCCAGCAGAGCGAGATCGTACGCCGATGTCGCCTGGCCAGGGGCGTCCAGGCCGGTGGGGTCGCCGGCGTGGGTGGCGTGCGCGCCCAGGTCCGCCGCGGTCCGGTTCATCAGCGTGACCGTGGCCGCGGTGCCGCCGGCGGCCTCGGCGAGCGCGGTGGCCGCGTCGTTGCCACTTGCGACGATCATGGCGGTGGCCAGCTCCGCGACGCTGTAGGTCATGCCCGGCACGAGCCCGACCCGGGTCCCGTCGATCCGCGCGGCCGCGTCGCTGACCGTCACCTGCTGGGCTGGCGGCAGACGCGGCAGCAGGGTGAGCGCGGTCAGGATCTTGAGCGTGCTCGCCGGCGGGTACTGGCCGTGCGCGTCCCGCGCCGCGAGCACCGCGCCGCTGCCGGCGTCGGCGATGAGCCAGGCGGCAGCCGTGACCTGCGGGGGAGGCGGCAGCGCCTGCGGGCTGACCACCACCCCGTGGCTCGCGAGCGCCGGGCCGCCGAGGGCGTCCGCCGGGGACGCCGGCGGAACCGGTGGGGGCGGCGGAACCG
>NZ_CEVIVD010000024.1:47109-51014 GCF_982290655.1 Protofrankia sp. CiP1_Cm_nod3 | reverse complement strand
TGCGAGGGCGACGTCGACCGCCAGTTCGCCGGTGCCCCGGGTGAAGGTCAGCGCCGTGATGCTGCCGGCGCTGCGCAGGTCGGCCGCGACGGCCTCGACCAGGCCGACCAGGTCGGCGTCCCCGCTGACCCGCGCGGAGGCCACCGCCGCCTTCATCGACACCTTCGCCTCCGACTTGGCCCGCCGGATCGCCGTGAGCGCCGTGCTGACCGCCTCAAGCAGGCGCGGGTCACCACTGTCAGCGATCTTGCGCAGCTCGCCGGCCTCCGGCCAGCGGGAACGGTGCACCGACCCGGGCTTCCACCACGACCAGACCTCCTCGGTGACGAAGGGCAGGAACGGCGCGAACAGCGCGAGCACCGTGGACAGGGCGATGGCCAGCGTGGCCCGCGCGGACGCCGCGCCCGGCTCGCCGAACGAGCCGTACGCGCGTCCCTTGACCAGCTCGACGTAGTCGTCGCAGAACCGCCAGAAGAACGATTCGGTGAGCTCGAGCGCGCGGGTGTAGTCGTAGTTGTCCAGCGTGGTGGACGCGGCGTCCACCACCTCCGCCAGCGTCGCCAGCAGCGCCCGGTCGAGCGGCTCGGCGATGGTGCCGGCGTCCTCGACCGCGCCGAGGCCGAGGGCGAACCGGCTGGCGTTGAGCAGCTTGATGGCCAGCCGGCGGCCGATCTTCATCTGGCCGACGTCGAAGGTGGTGTCGGTGCCCGGCCGGCCGGCGGCGGCCCAGTAGCGCACCGCGTCCGACCCGTGCTGTTCGAGCAGGTCCAGCGGGGTGACGACGTTGCCCTTGGACTTCGACATCTTCTTGCGGTCCGGGTCGAGGATCCACCCGGAGATGGCCGTGTTCGTCCACGGCAGCGTGCCGAACTCGGTGTGGCTGCGCAGCACGGTGGAGAATAGCCAGGTCCGGATGATCTCGTGCGCCTGGGGGCGCAGGTCCATCGGGAACACCCGGGCGAACAGATCGTCGTCGCTGCCCCAGCCGGCGGCGATCTGCGGGGTCAGCGAGGACGTCGCCCAGGTGTCCATCACGTCCGGGTCGGCGGCGAAACCACCGGGGATCCCGCGCTGGTCCTCGCTGAAACCGGGCGCGGTGTCACTGGACGGGTCGACCGGCAGCGCCGCGTAGCCGGGGACGATCGGCTGGTCGTAGCGGGGGGCACCGGCGTCGTCCAGCGGATACCAGACCGGGAACGGCACGCCGAAGAAACGCTGCCGGCTGATCAGCCAGTCCCCGGTCAGGCCGTCCACCCAGTTCTCGTAACGGACCCGCATGTGCGGGGGATGCCAGTGCAGCTCACTGCCACGGGCCCGCAGCTGCGCCCGCAGGGCCTCGTCCCGGCCGCCGTTGCGGATGTACCACTGGCGGGTCGTGACGATCTCCAGCGGCCGGTCGCCCTTCTCGTAGAACTTCACCGGATGGCTGATCGGCCGCGGGTCGCCCAGCAGCGCCCCGGCCTCGCGCAGCAGCTCCACGATCCGCTCGCGGGCGGCGTGCACGGTGCGCCCGGCCAGCTCGGCGTAGTGCGCCCGGCCCGCCGCCGAGACGATCGCCTCGGGCGGGTCGGGCAGCAGCCGGCCGTCCCGGCCGATCACCGCGCGGGTGGGCAGCCGCAGCTCACGCCACCAGGTGACGTCGGTGAGGTCACCGAAAGTACAGATCATCGCGATGCCGGACCCCTTCTCGGGGTCGGCCAGCCGGTGCGCCCGCACCGGCACCTCGACGTCGAACAGGGGAGTGCGCACCGTGGAGCCGAACAGCGGCCGGTAACGCTCGTCGTCGGGATGGGCGACCAGGGCCACGCAGGCGGCCAGCAGCTCCGGCCGGGTGGTCTCGACGACGACGTCCCCGCCGCTGTCGGTGCCGCCGGCGCCGCTGTTCCCGCCGCCGTCGGTGCGGGCGAACGCCAGCGAGTGGTAGGCGCCCGGGCGCTCCCGGTCCTCCAGCTCGGCCTGCGCCACCGCGGTGCGGAAGGACACGTCCCACAGGGTGGGCGCTTCCGCCAGGTACGCCTCGCCGCGCTCCAGGTTGCGCAGGAAGGCCCGCTGCGCCACCGCCCGGGAACGGGCGTCGATGGTCGCGTAGGTCATCGACCAGTCCACGGACAGGCCGAGGCGGCGCCACAGCTGCTCGTAGACCTTCTCGTCCTCGATCGTCAGCCGCTCGCACAGCTCCACGAAGTTGCGGCGGCTGACCGGGACCTGCTCCTTGCCGGGCTTGGCCGGCGGGGTGAGATCCGGGTCGTAGGGCAGCGACGGGTCACAGCGGATGCCGAAGTAGTTCTGCACCCGGCGCTCGGTCGGCAGGCCGTTGTCGTCGAACCCCATCGGGTAGAAGACCTCACGGCCGCGCATCCGCTGGTAGCGGGCGATGACGTCGGTGTGCGTGTAGGAGAAGACATGGCCTACGTGCAGGGAGCCGGAGACGGTCGGGGGCGGGGTGTCGATCGCGTACACCCGGGCCCGGTCGGCGCTCCGGTCGAACCGGTAGGTCTCCTGCTCCTGCCACACGGCCGACCAGCGTGCCTCGACGCCGTCGAGAGTGGGCCGCTGGGGAACGGAGCGTCCGGGGACGGACTGGTCGGCGGCGGGCTGCTCCCGGCCGTCCGAGTCGTGCTGGTTCCTGCCTTCTTCTGTCACCACAGGTAACGATCCTACGGGTCGAACAATGTGAGCTCCGACACGGGCTTCACCGGGCCTTGCGCCTGATCCTTCCCAGGTACGGATCCCCGCCGATCCTTGTCTCCGCGTGGCACCCGCGCCCTGTTCGGACGTGCTCTCCCGGCGGGGCCCACGCCGGACGTCCTCATGCCCGGCCCATGCCGGGCCCATGCCGGGGAGGTGCGCGGCCGCCCTCCCACCGGCCGTGGTGAGGGTCCGTGCGCCGGTCTGGCAGGGTCCCGCCGGCCGGGCCGGCACACGACATCCCGGGCCTCCCCGGCGCTCCTCCGCCGCTCCCGGCGGTGGGATCGTGTCGGCGGGCGGCCGTGGCGGGCGGAGCGGGTTGGCAGGATGTATCCCGTGCCTGACACCGGCGAGGACACCGCCCCCACCGCATCATCCGCATCGTCCGCCCCCACCGCGTCCGCCGTCGCGACCTCCGCTGCGGTACCCGACCACGTCCCGGCGGGCCGTGCCCCGGCGGCCGGGCGGCCGCGGCCGGCGGACCTGCTCGCGCTGGCGCTCGACGTCGCCCACGAGGCCGGCGGCCTGCTGCTGCGGGGCCGCGGCGGGGACGTCGTGGCCGAGACGACCAAGACGTCCCCCACCGACGTCGTCACCGCGCTCGACCGGGCCTCCGAGGAGCTGGTCGCGAGCCGGCTGCGCGCGGCGCGCCCGGGCGACGGCCTGCTGGGCGAGGAGGGCGCCGACGACCCGGGCACCAGCGGGGTGCGCTGGATCGTCGACCCGCTGGACGGCACCGTGAACTTCCTCTACAACCTGCCGAACTGGGCGGTGTCGATCGCGGCCGAGGTCGACGGGCAGGTGGTGGCGGGTGTCGTGCACGCCCCCGCCCTGGGCGTCACCTACACCGCGGCGCTCGGGGAGGGCTCGGCCCGCAACGGTGTGCCGCTGGCCGGCTCGGCCGTCACGGACCTGGCGCACGCGCTCGTCGCGACCGGGTTCGGCTACACGGTGCAACGGCGGATCGCCCAGGTGACGGTGCTGACCCGGGTCGTCCCCCGGGTGCGTGACATCCGGCGGATGGGCGCGGCGTCGCTGGACCTCGGCGCCGCCGCGGCCGGCCTGGTGGACGCCTACTACGAGCGTGGCCTGCACCCCTGGGACCACGCTGCCGGGGCGCTGGTCGCGGCCGAGGCCGGGCTGCGGGTCGGTGGCCTGCACGGCCGCCCGGTCTCCAACGACCTCGCCATCGCCGCCCCGCCCGCCCTGTTCGACGC
>NZ_CEVIVD010000024.1:45638-46918 GCF_982290655.1 Protofrankia sp. CiP1_Cm_nod3 | reverse complement strand
TCGACGCCCTCCACGACATCCTCGCCACCGACCCGCCCGCCGACCGCGACTGACGGACGGGCTCCACCTACGGCACCAAGGAGGCCCGCCGTCGACCGGCCGGCCGCCAGCGATTTTCCCTCGCCCCACATGGCCGGCCCACGCCGGCCCCGATCACTGACGGGCCCTGCCGAGCCCGCGCCGCGCCGACCGGGCAGATCGCCTTTCCTTCCTGGAACGCCGATCAGGTAGCCATGCGTATCCCCCGCACGGTGGCACGCTTCGATGGACGCCGGCCACCGGAGAAGATCGGCGTAATTTTGTCGTTGTGTACGCTTTTGCGGACAAAAAGCGTACACAACGACAAAGTCGCCTGGATCATGGCCTGTGCGGGTGGCTGTGGCTGGGATCCAGCGCTACCTGACCGGCGCTCCAGCCGATGCGGCTTCCCTCTGGTCGATCTAGTCGAGGCGGCGGAGTTCCTCGCGGTAGCGCTTGCCGTTCGCGGTGTACATCGCGGCCCCGGCCGCGAAGGCGTTCTCCGCCACCGCGTCCGGACGGATCTTCGCGGGGACGCCGACGGCCAGCGCCCGCGGTGGCACCCGCACGTTGTTGCCGACCAGCGCCTGCGCCCCGACCAGCGCACCCCGGCCGACCACGGCCCGGTGCAGCACGATCGAGCCGGAGCCGACCAGCGACCCGTCCTCGACGGTGCAGCCCTCCAGGTGCGCGATGTGCCCGATGACACAGTCGTCGCCGATGATCGTGGGGAGTTCGGCGGTCGCGTGCACGACCGTGCCGTCCTGCACGGACGTGCGGGCACCGATGTGGATCTCACCGTAGTCGGCGCGCAGCACCGCGCCCGGCCAGATCGTCGACTCGGGGCCGATGGTCACCTTGCCGATCACGGTCGCGTCCGGGTGGACGTAGGCGGACGGGTCGATCTCGGGCACCCGGTCACCGAGCGCGTAGACAGCCACGGACATCTCCTCCGGCTTCTTCGGACGGCGGCACGCCCGTGGGACGGCACGCGGCAACCGGCCCCGGTGCGCCTCCCCGGTCGCGTCTCCCGACGGTCGTCATCCTCCCCGATGGACGCCGCCGCGGCCCGCGGATCGCCGGCGGCCGTGACTTTTCAGCCGGACGCGGCCGCTCCGTCGGGCGTGGCCGCGTTGGCCAGGATTCCCGCGGCCGCGGGCATCGGCCAAGGTCCCGCGGCCGTGGGTGGGCTGCCGCGCCTGGGGCTCCAGCACCACGATCAGGCGTAGCGGGCGTCGAGCCGGCCGGTGGTGGGCTGCCGC
>NZ_CEVIVD010000024.1:44842-45373 GCF_982290655.1 Protofrankia sp. CiP1_Cm_nod3 | reverse complement strand
GGTGGCCTCGGGGCCTCGTTGGTTGTGGCTGCGGCAGGCACGACCTCGGTTCTGGTGGGGCGGGTGCTACTCCAGTTCGCGGATGCCTGGCGGCAGCGACCCGGTCGCCTCCAGCCATCTGCGGGCGGCCAGCCGCTCGGCGGTGAGCTTGCCGATGCCGACCGCCACCCCGGAGGCCGCCGCCCAGCTGATCGCGTCCACCCAGGCCGTGTCGGGATGCACGGGGCTGCGCGGCGGGTCCGACTTGCGGATCTTCTTGTAGGCCAGGGTCACGGCCTTGCTCGCCACCGACCCGGCGGCCGCTCCCGCCACGCCTCCGACGATCTTCCAGCCGATCTTCGCTACCGGTTGGGACACTTCCGTACCTCCGTCCGTGAAGATGCCCCGGCGGCCGACGCCGAGGGGATCATGGTTGTTCCTCCGCCGGAGGCCCAGGGCCCGCTGGAGGCAGTCCGGCTGACGGCGTCCGTTGCCGACAGCCAGCTGTTACTGACGATCGTTCATCACCGGCAGGCGTCCCGCTGCCGGGCA
>NZ_CEVIVD010000024.1:40068-44228 GCF_982290655.1 Protofrankia sp. CiP1_Cm_nod3 | reverse complement strand
GTCAGCGGGTGGCCACGCACGTCCGTCGCCGCCACGAACCTGTCGGGGTGCCGACACGAGAGCACCCACACCTCGCCGGCCGTGCGTATCCACACGCCGGTACGGATCCACGGCCTGGTCACGGCGTGCACCCCCGGAGCCAGCGCCGTGCGGATGTCGGAGCATGCGACGGCATCGCGCACGCCGTCCCGGGGGAGCACCCGGCCGGCCGCGGCCACCGTCTGGTCGGTCACGGTCAGCCGGGCCCGCCCGAGGGCCCACAGCGCCGCCTCCATCCCGGCGAACATGCCGGCGTAGACGGCGGCCCGGACCCAGGCGGAATCCGTGTACACGGTGAAGTAGCTTCCGAAGACGCCGGCACAGACCGCGGCCCAGACATGCCACAGTCGGGGCACAGCCAGCCGTTCCTCGTAGCGCATGTCGGTCAGTATCCACCGCGGCGGCCATCACTCGCGCGTCCGTCACCGGTCGTCCGCGGTGCCCGTCTTTTCCCGTGGGTTCGCCGGCTCCGCCGCCGCGCGGACGCGTCTGACCGGTGCGTTGATGTGTCGGCCCCGCCGTGGCTGCGGCGAGCCGTTCGGGCGGCGGGTTGTTGGGCCAGGTGGTGCCGGGCCGTGCCGGGCCGTGCCGGGCGGGGTGGCGCGGTGACGGTCTCCGCCGTGGTCCCGCGCGGACAGCCATGATCGTCTGTTTTCCGGCCGGCTAGTCTTCGATGTGCTGTTACTTCGGCGTCCCGCCGCGCTCCGGCGTGTCGCCGGTGACGGCCCGCATCCGCCAGATCACGAGGGGCTCATGACCGCGACGGACAACCTCACCACGCCTCACATCGGAGGGCCTCATGTCGCAGGCCCGCACAGCGGGGCAGCCCCTGCCGGGGCCGGCCCGCTGGAGGTGCTGGTACACCGGCTCGATCCGGATCTCCCGCTGCCGGCCTACGCCCATGCCGGCGACGCCGGCGCGGATCTTGTCACGACGCGGGACGTCACACTCGCCCCGGGCGAGCGCGCACTGGTGGGGACGGGGATCGCCATCGCGCTCCCCGAGGGGTACGCGGCGTTCGTCCACCCGCGCAGCGGCCTGGCGGCACGCCACGGGGTGTCCATCGTGAACGCGCCAGGTACGGTCGACACCGGTTACCGTGGTGAGATCAAAGTTGTGCTCGTCAACACCGATCCCCGTGAGACGGTGGTGCTGCGCCGTGGTGACAGGATCGCTCAGCTCGTCATCCAGCGGGTGGAACGGGCGGCGTTCCAGGAGGTCGCCGAACTGCCGCCGACGGTGCGTGGCGTGGGCGGCTTCGGGTCGACCGGCGGTTTCGCCTGACCCCGGCCCCGGCCCCGGCTTCGGCCCGGTCCACCCGTGGATCCGCGGCCGGCTTCCTCCGGTCTGGGACGGGGCCGGTGCCGCCCGATCCTGCCGGGGGACACCCGGCCATCACACGCGTGAGGAGCCGATCGTGACGACAGGGAAGCTGATCGTGAGAACAGGAAGTGGTCGCGGTGTTCCGGCGCGGTCGTAGGCGCGCCGGTCGCGGCTGGCGGGATTCGCAGGAGTACCGGGACGAGTATGACGAGGCCGGGCACGACCCGGCCGAGGTTGATCATGATGGTCCCCACGACGCCGACCAGGCCCCGGCCGACCACGTCCGCCGGCTTGATCTGGGGTCGCTGCGGGTTCCGGTGATCGACGGGGTCCAGGTGCAGTTCCAGGTCGACCAGGCCTCCGGGCAGTTGCTCACGGTGACGTTGAGGGACGGGCAGAGCGGGATGGAGCTGTCGGCGTTCGCCGCGTCGAAGAGCGCCGGCCTGTGGGACGAGGTGCGGGCCGAGATCGTCGGCTCCCTGCGTACCGCCGCCGGGACGGCAGAGGAGACCGGTGGCCCCTACGGCAGGGAACTGCGCCTGCAGCTGCCGACCGGTACACCGGGGGAGTTCATACCCGGCCGTATGCTGGGGATCGACGGCCCGCGCTGGTTCCTGCGGGTCGTGTTCACCGGTTATGCCGCGCTCGATCCGGCCGCCGCCCCGCCGCTGGCCGAGGCGCTGCGCCGGCTGGTGGTGGTACGCGGTGACCAGGCGATGCCGCTGCGTGACCCGCTGCCACTGAAACTGCCCCGGGAGCTCACCGACCCGCACAGCCCGGACGCTCCGGACGGCCGGAGCCTCCCAGGCCCGGATCCGCGCGAGGCCGTCGGCGGTGTCGCGACGCCGACGGCTCGGATGCCGGCCCCGGGTGTGCGGATCGCGGAAGCCGGTTGAGGCCGGTCGAGGCCGGTCGAGGTCCTGCCGAGGTTCACCGATGCCTGTGTCGATGTCCGCCGGGGCCGGTTGTGGCCACCCACGGCCGGGGCGCCGGGGCGTGGACGGGCCCACGGTGGCACGGCCGCGTCCTCCCGGTTTTCCCGCGTCCCGTTTCTGGGAACACCGGCCAGCGGGCCCGGCCGGTCCCGCCGGCCTTCGGTGGGCCACCAGTGGGACGCGGGCACACCGGGCCGGGCTGATTCGTTGCCCGTGTGTCATCCCGGCGTATGTCGCGCCGGTTCCAGATGTCGTATATAGGTTGATATCGGTAAACAGCGCAGATCGGCGGACGGCACACCAGATGACGCGTACCAGTGGATGGCACACACCAGTGGATGGCACATCAGTGAAGGCGGTTGCCATGACGAGTTCCGACAGTCGTCCCGCGGCCGCGGACCCGCGACACACGCTGTCGCCCAGGCCGCCCGTCGCCGCATGAGCGCGCCCAGCCGCGACGGGCGTCCGTCGACGCGCCAGCCGCCGGTGTCGCTGGTCGAGGCTGTCGGTGGCGTCCGGGGGGTGGTCGACGGGGCCGTTCCCACCGCCGCCTTCGTCGCCGTCAACTCCCAGGCCGGGCTGACCGCGGGCATCGTGGTCGCGATCGTCGTCGCGGCTGCCCTCATGGTGCTGCGGCTGCTGCGGCGGGAGCCGGTCCAGCAGGCGTTCTCCGGGCTGTTCGCGGTCGGTGTGGCCGCTTTCGTCGCGTCCCGCACGCACAGCGCCGAAGGGTTCTTCCTGCCCAGCATCGCCAAGAACGCCGTGTTCGCGGCCGTCGGCCTGCTGTCGCTGCTGGTACGCCGGCCGTTCGCCGGCTACGTGATGGCGGTGCTGGATCCCCGCTACGCCAACTGGCGCCGGCACGCCGACACCCGGCGCGCCGCGGTGTGGGCGACGGGCGTCTGGATCGCGGTCTTCACCGTCCGGTTCGCCGTCCAGGGCCTGCTCTATCTTGCCGGTGAGCCCGGCTGGCTCGGCGCGGCCAACATCGCTCTGGGCCTGCCCCTGTTCGGCGTGGCGATCCTCGCGACCTTCGCCATCGTGCGGCGGCTGGCGCCACGCCAGCCCGCCGCGGACGACGGCCCCGTGGCCGACGGCGGGCCGGTCATCGAGGGAACGGTCCTCGACGGTCCCGGGAGATGACGGCGACCGGGGATACGGCGGCCGGGGATACGGCAGCCGGGGGTGCGGCCGAGGACGTGATCGAGCTCGAGGTCGGGCCGGTGGCACACGGCGGGAGCTGCGTGGCCCGCGACAACGGCCGGGTGGTCTTCGTCCGGCACGCCCTGCCGGGTGAGCGGGTACGGGCCCGGCTGACCGACACCTCGCACGGCAGCTACTGGCGGGCGGACGCCGTCGAGGTGCTGCGCGCCGCGCCGGAGCGCGTCGTCCCGCCGTGCCCGCACGCCGGGGCCGGCGGGTGCGGGGGATGCGACTGGCAGCATGCCTCCCTCGCCGCGCAGCGGCGACTGAAGGCGACGGTGGTCCGCGAGCAGCTGCGCCGGCTGGCCGGGCTGGACCGTCCCGTCGAGGTCGAGGCGGTGGACGCCTTACCGCCCGCACCGCCGCCCGCATCACCGCCGGGCGAGCCGCGAGACACTCCATCGCCGGGTGCGCCGCCGCGAGACGTGCTGTCGCCGGCCGCCCTGCCGTCGGACGCCCTGCCGTCGGCCGAGGGTGAGGGTCTGGGCTGGCGGACCAGGATGCGGTATGCGCTGACCGCGCAGGGCGAGGTCGGACTGCGCGGCCACCGCTCGCACGAGATCGTTCCCGCCGCGGACTGCCTGATCGCCCACCCACTGGTGCGCGCGGCGGTCACCGGCCGGGTGTTCCCGGTGCGTGCCGCTGGTGCCGCTGGTGGGG
>NZ_CEVIVD010000024.1:35463-39518 GCF_982290655.1 Protofrankia sp. CiP1_Cm_nod3 | reverse complement strand
CGTTGCCCCTGGTGCTGGCGCTGTCTCTGGCGCTGGCGGTCCGTCCGGTCCGGGAAGCGGTCCCGGCGCCAAGGGCGAGATCGTCGAGGTGGTGCGCGGCCGTCGGTTCCGGCTCGGCCCGGGGGTGTTCTGGCAGGTGCACCCCGGCGCGCCCGAGACGCTGGTGGACGCGGTGCTCACCGGCCTGGCGCCCCGCGCGGGGGAGCGAGCGCTCGACCTGTACGCCGGCGCGGGCCTGTTCGCCGCCGCGCTCGCGGAGGCCGTCGGCCCGGATGGCACGGTCGTGGCGATGGAGTCGGATCCGGCGGCGGTGGCGTCGGCCGCGCGCAGCCTCACCGGCCTGCCGCAGGTGTCGCTGCGCGGCGTCCGGGTCTCACCGGGCTCCCTGCGCGGGCTGGCCGGCGCCGGCGCCGACATCGCGGTCCTCGACCCGCCCCGGGCGGGTGCCGGCCGGGCCGTGATGCGGGCGCTGCTGGCCCTGAGGCCGCGGGCTGTTGCGTACGTGTCCTGCGATCCGGCGTCCCTCGCACGCGATCTTGCCGTGGCGGTTGCGCAGGGCTATTCGCTCGTCACGTTGCGGGCGTTCGATCTCTTCCCGATGACCGCCCACGTGGAGTGCGTGGCGATCCTGGCCGCTCCGGGCGGTGGAAGCCGGCAAGGGAGGCGTCTGGGATGACGGTGGGCGAACACGGCGGTGACGTACCCGTCAACACGGTGACACGCCGGGGAAAAACAGGGCGTGCACGCTCCGGCGTAGCCGCGGAACAGGGCAAACCACGCATCGTAGGCGCCGGCTGCCCTGGTTGGGGCCCGTTTGGAACGTGCTCACATGTCCGCTCCGTGACCGTGAATGATCCCCTGACCTGCGTAGACTGAGCGCGTCCGGGGCCGGATCCCCTCACAAAGGGGGGAGGGAGTGCACGGAGAGGAAGTGCCGGTGTCGCTTCTGTCGACCGTCCGCAATCCGCACGATCTGAAAAAACTCGCAGCCGAGGATCTTCCCGCTCTGGCGGCGGAGATCCGTGACTTTCTCATCCACGCGGTGGCTCGCACCGGCGGTCATCTCGGGCCCAACCTCGGGGCCGTCGAGCTGACGCTGGCCATCCACCGGGTGTTCGACTCGCCGCACGACCGGATCCTGTGGGACACCGGTCACCAGTCGTACGTCCACAAGATCCTTACAGGTCGCGCGGACGACTTCGTGAACCTGCGCCAGCGCGGTGGCCTGTCCGGGTACCCGAGCCAGGCGGAGTCGCCGCACGACATCATCGAGAACTCCCACGCGTCCACGGCGCTGTCCTACGCCGACGGGCTGGCGCGGGCGTACGCGCTGCGCGGGGAGTCCCGCTCGGTCGTGGCGGTCGTCGGTGACGGCGCCCTGACCGGCGGCATGTGCTGGGAGGCGATGAACAACATCGCCGCCGCCGACCGTCCGGTGATCATTGTTGTCAACGACAACGGGCGCTCCTACGCGCCGACGATCGGCGGGCTGGCCGACCACCTGGCCTCGCTGCGGCTCGCTCCCGAGTACGAGCAGGTCCTCGACGTCGTCAAGCAGGTCCTCGGGCGCACCCCGCTGGTCGGCCCGCCGCTGTACGACGCCCTGCACGGCATCAAGCGGGGCATCAAGGACGTCGTCCAGCCGCAGGGCATGTTCGAGGACCTCGGCCTGAAGTACGTCGGGCCGGTGGACGGGCACGACGTCCACGCGCTGGAGACCGCGCTGCGGCGCGCCCGCGACTTCGGCGGGCCCGTCATCGTCCACTGCGTCACCCGCAAGGGCTTCGGCTACCCGGCCGCCGAGCAGGACGACGCCGACTGCTTCCACGCCGTCGGGGTGATCGACCCGAGCACCGGCAAGCCCACCGCGGCCGGCGGTGGCACCAGCTGGACGAGCGTCTTCGCGGACGAGATCGTCCAGATCGGCCACGAGCGGCCGGACGTGGTCACGCTCACCGCCGCCATGCTGCAGCCGGTCGGCCTGAAGAAGTTCGCCGCCACCTTCCCGGACCGGGTGTTCGACGTGGGCATCGCCGAGCAGCACGCGGTGACCTCGGCCGCGGGCCTGGCCCTCGGCGGCATCAAGCCGGTGGTGTGCGTCTACGCGACGTTCCTCAACCGGGCGTTCGACCAGGTGCTGATGGACGTCGCCCTGCACCGGCTGCCGGTGACCTTCGTGCTGGACCGCGCCGGTGTCACCGGCGAGGACGGGCCGTCCCACAACGGCATGTGGGACATGTCCTTCCTCCAGCTCGTGCCCGGGCTGGCGCTGGCCGCGCCACGGGACGCGTCCACGCTGCGCGCCCAGCTGCGGGAGGCGGTGGCGATCACCGACGGGCCGTCGGTGGTGCGGTTCTCCAAGGGCAAGATCAACGCTGACATCCCCGCGATCGACCGGGTCGGGACGGTCGACGTCCTCTACCGCTCGCCGGAGGTCACCCCGACCCGGGACGTGCTGCTGGTGGCCGTCGGCGCGATGGCGGCGACCTGCCTGCAGGTCGCCGAACGGGTCGCCAGCCACGGCATCGGGATCACCGTCGTCGACCCGCGGTGGGTCAAGCCACTCGCCCCGGAGCTCGTCGACCTGGCCCGGGCACACTCGCTGGTGGTCACGGTCGAGGACAACGGCCGGGTCGGCGGGGTCGGCTCGACGCTCGCGCAGCTGCTGCGCGACGCCGACGTGGACGTCCCGCTGCGGGACTTCGGTATCCCGCAGACCTTCCTCGACCAGGGCAAGCGTGACCAGGTCATGGCCGACATCGGCCTGTCCGCCCAGGAGCTCGCCCGCCGGATCGTCGAGATGGTCGCCGGCCGCACACCGGTTCTCGAAGGCGAGACCGAGGAAGCCGAGAAGGAAACCTCCGCCGGCCAGCGCTGACCCGGTCAACGGAATCCGTAGGTGGAAACCGCTGTCATGACGACGGTTTCCACCTACAACAGCGGAATCCGTAGGTGGAAAGTGCTGTCGTGGCAACAGTTTCCACCTACAGCCTCGGCTGAGTCCGATGTGTCGGCGGCCCGGAGCCGGCGGCGGCCCGGTGGTGGCGCGATCATGCTTCTTCCGTGCCGCCGGAAGGTGCGGGGCGCCAGGGCTCTAGGCTGGGACGATGCGGTGGATGCGGCCTGCTGACGTCCGTGGCCGTCGGACGGCGGGCCGCCATCCCACGGAGCAGGGCCCCAGCCCGGGAGCCGGTCCGTCAGCCGGAGCCGGGCCCCCAGCCGGAGCCGGGCCCCCAGCCGGAGCCAGGGCATCCCGCGGAGCCGCGCCGTCCCACCGAGGTGGGACAGTTCTCGGGGGCCGGTCGGGGGCGGGACGCGCGTCGGTGGCTGGTGCGGGTGGCGTTGCTGGTCGCGGCGGGCCTGCTTGTCGTCGCTCTGGTCAGCCAGTGGAACGCCGTCCGCGCGTCGTTCAGTGAGCTGACCGCGTTCGGGGTGGCCGCCTCGGGAGCCGTCACGGTGCTGGCGGTCGGGACGACTGTGCTGTCGTGGCGGGCGCTGCTGGCGTCGCTCGGCGTGGCGTTGCCACTGCGGGCCGCGTTGCGGATCTTCTTCGTCGGGCAGGTCGGCAAGTACGTCCCCGGCAGCGTGTGGCCGGTGCTGGCCCAGATGGAGCTGTCCCGGGACCACGGGGTGCCCCGGCCGAAGGCCGCGTCCGCCAGCCTGATCGTGCTGGCGCTGGCGGTCCCCTGCGGCGGGGTGGCCGCCGCGGTGACCCTGCCGTTCGTGTCGGCGGGCGCGCTGCGGCACTACGGGCTGGTGCTGCTGGCCGTCCCGGTGTTCGCGGCCGTGCTGTATCCGCCGGCGCTCTCGGCGTTGCTGACGTTCGCGTTCCGGCTGCTGCGCCGCCCACCGTTGGAACAGCAGCCCAGCGGACGCCATGTGCTGGCCGCCGCCGGCTGGCTGCTGGCGGGCTTCGTGCTCTTCGGCGTGGCGACCTGGCTGCTCGCCCGCGACCTCACGCCGTCGGTGCACGGCGTGCGCCTGCTGCTGCTGTCGGTGGGCGGCTACTCCTTCGCCTGGACGGCCGGTTTTCTCGTGCTGGTGCTGCCGGCCGG
>NZ_CEVIVD010000024.1:29774-35223 GCF_982290655.1 Protofrankia sp. CiP1_Cm_nod3 | reverse complement strand
GCCGTACGTCATGAGAACAGGCCGGCCAGCCGGTCGAGGGATTTCTCGATGCCCGCCCTGTTCTTCCGGGGGAAGAGGCTGACGTCGATGAGCGGTGGAATGCGCGCGGTGGACCAGTCGAAGGTTTCGGTGACCTCTGTGCGCCCGTCGGGCAGCGGTGTCAGCCACCAGCGCCAGCGGTGCCCGAAGAAGTGCCGCCAGGCGATCAGCCGGTTCTCCTCGAACTCCACCACCGTGTTCGTGATGCGGTAGGGCGCGCCCATTTTCATGTCCATGCCGAACGTCGACCCGAGCGTCAGCCGTCTCGCGCCGCCGGGGCGCGCCGCTCGCACCGTTCCCGAACCGTCGATCACGGGATGCCGGGACGGGTCCGTAAGAAGATCGAAGATCTGTTCCGCGGTAGCGGGGATCGTCTTCGTCACCGCGACCTCGCGCGTTGCCATGCGTGCCATCCTTACGATCTCTGATCGCCGGCTTCTCCGTGCCGGCGGGCGGATGGTCTCCGGACGCGCTGGACGACCGGCCCGGCGGCGACAGGGATCAGCGGTCGCTGACGACTCTTCGTAACAATGGATGATCGCCAGCTGCTGGCGGTTGCCGAACGCCCGACCCGGCCCATGGTGTACGAAAATCGGCCGACCCGCCCGGGTTTGCGGAACGTCACCGGCGAGGTGCCCTATTTACGGGTTGTCCGTACGGGTGGGCTGCCCTCCCGCCAGAAGTCGATGACGAGTTTCTCGTCGCCGACGCCGATCATCGCGAGCTCGGTGACGTCGACCCTGAACAGGGCGAACGGCTCCGGCACGGGGATCTCCACCGCTGCCAGCCAGGCCGCCCGGTAGGCGTCGAGGCTTTCCTGATCGGTCACCGCGACGGCCCGGCCGGTGATTTTCGCGTCACCGTCGGCGACGTTCTTGTCCGTTGTCGCGTTGTGCAGGGCGCACCGCGGATCCCGCGACAGGTCGACCGCCTTGCGTGAGTCGGGCATCATGCCCAGCCACAGCTCGCCGAGGGCGAACAGCAGTTCGATACCGCTCACCCGGGGTGATCCGTCGCGCCGGAGAGTCGCGAGGATCGCCAGCCCGTATGCCTCGAACCGCCCCCGGACCGCCGCCGCCAGCAGCGGCGCCGCGGCCTCCAGCTCACTCCATTTCGCCATGCCGGCCATGCTTCCACCCACCACCGACAGTTCCACCCGGCCTGAGCGGTCAGGCGGCCGTGTCGTCGACACGTGTATCAGGAGGTTTGTCCCAGGCGGCTTCAGCCGCGCGGTCGGATTTTACCGATGACCTCATCGTCCTCAAGCTCGGAACTGAGCCGCAGTGCTTTGTCGAGGTCGATGCCAGGTCGTAGCCCGAGCGATCGGGCGGGCGTCCGGTAGGGCGGAGCATCCTGACGGCGGTTCGCCAGACCAGCACGTACAAGTGTGTTCAGCGCTTCTTCGAGCGACATTCCCTGTTCGCGGACCTCCTTCTGGAGGGCTGCCGCCACATCCGGATCGAGAGTCACCGTCGTCCGCACGAAAGCATCATGACAGCGGACGCCTGCTGTTGGGCATGGCGGCCTGGTCGGTGCTGGGAGGGCACCGACCAGGCCGGGCCGGATCGGGGATGTGGGGCGTGGGCCGGGGCGGGTCAGGACAGGGTGGCCACGCCGGGTGGGGTGAAGCGGCGGCCGGTGATCTTCTCGCTGATGCCGGTGCGGTCCAGGTAGGGGGTGATACCGCCGAGGTGGAACGGCCAGCCCGCGCCGAGCAGCAGGCACAGGTCGACATCGGCGGCCTCGGCGACCACGCCCTCGTCGAGCAGGGCGCGGATCTCCTCGGCGAGCGCGGCCAGGGACGCCTCCCGCACCTGCTCGCCGGTCAGCACCGGGGTGTCACCGCCGGCCGCGGACCTGATCAGCTCGGCGGCCTCGGGGTCCACCCGCTGGCCGTCGGGGCCCCACGTGTAGACGCTGGTCCTGCCGGCGGCCACCAGCCGGCCCAGGCCCTCGGTGCCGGGGAAGCGGTCCGGGTAGGCGGCGTGCAGGATCTCGGCGACGTGCAGGGCGACGGCGGGCCCGACCAGCCCGAGCAGCACCAGCGGTGACATGGGCAGGCCCAGCGGCTCGAGGGCCTGGTCGGCATCCTCCACCGGGGTGCCGTTGTCGATGGCGGCCAGCACCTCGCCCATGAACCGGGTGAGCAGGCGGTTGACGACGAACGCGGGCGTGTCCGTGGTGAGCACCGCGTTCTTCCGCAGCTTCTTCGCGACCGCGAGCGTTGTCGCGATCGCCGCGTCGTCGGTCTGCCGGCCCCGCACCGCCTCGACCAGCGGCATGATCGCCACCGGGTTGAAGAAGTGCAGCCCCGCGACCCGCTGCGGATGCGCCAGCACGGACGCCATGTCGCTGACCGACAGTGCCGAGGTGTTGGTCAGCAGCAGGGTCTCGGGGGAGACGACCGCCTCCAGTTCGGCGAACACCCGCTGCTTGACCGCGAGATCCTCGAAGACGGCCTCGATGACCAGGTCGGCGTCGGCGTAAACGTCCTTGGTCAGCGAGCCGGTCACGGCGCCGTGCAGCCGGGAGGCCTTGTCCGGGGAGATCCGCTTCCTGGTCAGCAGGTTGTCGATCTCCCGGTGGACGGTGGCGAGGCCGGCGTCGAGCCGGTCCTGGTCGATGTCGGTCAGCACCACCGGCACTTCCAGGCGCTGCGCGAACAGCAGCGCGAGCTGGCCGGCCATCAGCCCGGCGCCGACCACGCCGACCTTGGTCACCGGCCGGGCCAGGGCCGGGTCCGGCCCGCCGGCCGGGCGTTTCGCCCGCTTCTGCACCAGATCGAAGGCGTAGAGGCTGGCGGCCAGCTCCTCGCTGACGGCGAGGTCGGCCAGCGCCTCGGTCTCGGCCGCGTAGCCGGTGTCCCGGTCGGCGGTCTCGGCGAGCGCGATCAGGTCCAGCGCCAGGTAGGCGGCCGGGGCGGCGCCGTGCAGCTTGGCGTCGGCCAGCGCCCGGCCGCGGGCGACCGCGTCCGCCCAGACCGCGCCGCGCCGCACCGGCGCCCGCGCCGCGGCCGGGTCGATCTCGCCGCGGATGACCCGGGCGGCCCAGCGCAGCGCCTCCTCGAGGAAGTCCGCCGGCTCGAGCAGGACGTCGGCGAGGCCGAGGGCGAACGCCTGCGCGGCGCGCAGCATCCTGTTCTGGTTCAGCGGGTTCTCGATGGCGATGGTGACCGCGCGGTCCGCGCCGACGAGGTTGGGCAGCAGCTGGGTCCCGCCCCAGCCGGGCAGCAGGCCGAGGAAGACCTCCGGCAGCGCCAGCGCGGTGACGTCCGATGACAGCGCACGGTAGTCGCAGTGCAGCGCCACTTCCAGGCCGCCGCCCATGGCCGCGCCGTTGACCAGCGCGAACGTGGGGACCTTGCGGCCGCCGAAATGTCCCTCACCGATCCGTCGCAACGCCGCGTGGCCGAGTTCGCCGATCGCGTGGATGCCGGCCCGGGCCGCTTCCGGGTCGCGCAGCGACGACCGGAAGGCCAGGTCGGCGCCGACGCTGAAGATGAACGGCTTGCCGGTGACAGCAACCGCCGACACGGCCGGGGTGTGCGCCTCGATCTCGTCGGCGGCGGCGAGCAGGCTGCGCAGGCCGGCCGGCCCGAAGGTCGACGGGCGGGTGTGGTCCAGGCCGTTGTCCAGAGTGACCAGCGCGAGCGGCCCGGCCACACCCGGCAGGGCCACATAGCGGACGTGGGCCTGGGTCACCACCTCGCCGGGGAAGTCGAGGGCGGTGGCCGGTGTCCCGCTCATCGGGCTCCTCCTGTCCGTCCGGACGCCTGCGCGGCAGCGCTGGCAGCGCTCCTGCCGCTGGCGGCACTCCTGCCGTTGGCAGCGCCGGCGTCGCCGGTGAAGTGCGGGTTCTCCCAGATGGTGGTCGCGCCCATGCCGAAGCCCACGCACATGGCGGTCAGCCCGTAGCGGACGTCGGGACGGTCGGCGAACTGGCGCGCGAGCTGGGTCATCAGCCGGACGCCGCTGGAGGCCAGCGGGTGCCCCAGCGCGATCGCCCCGCCGAAGGGGTTCACCCGCGGGTCGTCGTCGGCGATCCCGAAGTGGTCGAGGAAGGCGAGCACCTGGACGGCGAACGCCTCGTTGAGCTCGAACAGCCCGATATCGTCGATGGACAGGCCGGTGCGGGCCAGCGCCTTCTCGGTGGAGGGGATCGGGCCGAGGCCCATCACATGCGGCTCGACACCGGCGAAACCGAACCCGGCCAGCCGCATCTTCGCAGTCAGCCCGAGTTCCTCGGCGACATCCCCGGCGGCGAGGATGCAGCCGGTGGCGCCGTCGTTGATGCCGGCGGCGTTGCCCGCGGTCACCCGGCCGTGCGGCCGGAACGGCGTCTTCAGGCCGGCCAGGCCCGCCAGGGTGGTGTCGGGGCGCGGCGGCTCGTCGGCGGTGACGAGCTCCCAGCCGCTGTCGGTGTGGCGGGCGGCGACCGGGACGAGGTCGGGCTGGATCAGCCCGTCGGCGTACGCCTTGGCGACCTTCCGCTGGGAGGCCAGCGCGTAGGCGTCCGTCCGCTCCTTGGTGATCGTCGGGTAGCGGTCGTGCACGTTCTCCGCGGTCTGGCCCATGACCAGCGCGGAGGTGTCGATGAGCTTCTCGGAGACGAAGCGCGGGTTGGGGTCGGCGCCCTCGCCCATGGGGTGGCGGCCCATGTGCTCGACGCCGCCTGCGATCGCGACGTCGTAGGCGCCGACGGCGATCGCGGACGCGGTGGTGGTGACGGCGGTGACCGCGCCGGCGCACATCCGGTCGATGGCGTAGCCGGGCACGGACTGCGGCAGCCCGGCCAGGATGCCCGCCACCCGGCCGATGGTCAGCCCCTGGTCGCCGGTCTGGGTGGTCGCGGCGATCGCCACGTCGTCGATCCGTTCCGCCGGCAGCGCCGGGTTGCGCCGCAGCAGCTCACGGATGACCTTGACGATCAGATCGTCCGCTCGTGTCTCGGAGTAGACCCCCTTGGCCTTGCCGAAGGGGGTTCGGACGCCGTCGACGAACACGACGTCGCGGACGGAGTCCCTGGCGGATTGGAACACTGTGCCTCCTGACCGGGGAGACCCGGCAGGTCGCTATCGAAACCGGTCCGGTCACGCCCGCGGAGCGCATGTGACGGACGGCGATCTACCGGGAGGACGGTACCGGTGCCGGCGTGACCGCCGACACGGTCAGCCTACGGCAGAAGGTTACCCATGGGTAACCCCATTCGGCCTCGATCCCGGTTCGACACCGACGCCGGCCGGGCGCCGGCCCCGCCCCGATGCCGGCCGGGGCCCGGCGCTGGCTCCGGCGCTGGCTCCGGCCCGGCCAGCGACAGCGACAGCCCGGCCCGGACGGCGGCGGCCCGGACGGCTATACGCTCCCGTCCGGGCCGTTCGTCGGTTCGGTGGCCGGCTCCGCCGCCGGCCTGG
>NZ_CEVIVD010000024.1:25863-29240 GCF_982290655.1 Protofrankia sp. CiP1_Cm_nod3 | reverse complement strand
TTCCGTTGCCGGCTCGGCCAGGGCGTCCGCGACCGGCCCGGCGGTGAGCGCCACCTGCCAGGGCCGGGCGCCGCCGGCCCGCAGCACCCCGGCCACCAGTTCGCTGGTCACCCGCGGGTCGCTGACCTGGTGGTCGCTGGCCGCCGGGCGCGGTGGTGACCAGGCGAGCCGGCGGGCGAGAGCCGGTTCCAGCAGGTTCTCCACCGGCATGGTCCGCTCGGCGGCGATCGCGGTGAGACGGGCGCGTACCCGGGTCAGGCGGGCGGCGGCCGCCGGGTCGCGGTCGGCCCACCGGTTCGGCGGCGGCAGGGCGTCCGCGTTGGCCGAGGCGGGCGCGGGCAGGGCGTCCTCGGGCAGCCCGGCGGCCTCCCGCAGGGCGGCGAACCAGGTCCGCGCGGTGCGGCGCAGCCGCGGGCCGGAGAAGACCGGCAGCCGGGTCAGGGCCTCGACGTCCACGGGAGCGGTCAGCACCGCTTCGATGATCGCGCTGTCCGGGAGCACCCGGCCGGGCGCGATGTCGCGTTCGCGGGCGATGCGGTCCCGGGTCGTCCACATCGAGCGGACCGCGGCGAGCTGGCGCCGGTTGCGGACCCGGTGGATCCCGCTGGTGCGCCGCCACAGGTCCGGCCGCGGCTCCCGCGGGGGAGCGGCCGCGATCGCGGCGAACTCCTCCCGGGCGAAGGCCAGCTTGCCCTGCGCCTCCAGCTCGGCCTCCAGCGCGTCGCGCAGTTCGACGAGCAGTTCGACGTCGAGCGCGGCGTAGCGCAGCCACGGTTCGGGTAACGGCCGGGTGGACCAGTCGGCCGCGGAATGCCCCTTCTCCAGGGTGAAGCCCAGCACCTTCTCGACCATGATCCCGAGCCCGACCCGCTCGTAGCCCAGCAGCCGGCCGGCCAGCTCGGTGTCGAAGAGCAGGCCTGGGCGCAGGCCGACCTCGGCCAGGCAGGGCAGGTCCTGGCTGGCCGCGTGCAGGACCCATTCGGCGTCGCCGACGGCGTCCTGCAGGCAGGTGAGGTCGGCGAGTGCGACCGGGTCGACAAGATGGGTGCCCGAGCCGCGGCGGCGTACCTGGACGAGGTAGGCCCGCTGGCTGTAGCGGTAGCCTGAGGCCCGTTCGGCGTCGAAGGCGACCGGGCCCGTGCCGGCGGCCAGCCGCGCCGCCGCCGCGAGCAGCGCCGTCCGGTCGACGATCACGGCAGGTATGCCCTCGGCGGGTTCCAGCAGCGGGCGGGCCTGCCCCGCGCTGCCGTCCGGCCCTTGGCCGAGTTGGTGGGATGAGTCCGGAACCGTCGACGTCACGATCGGCGATGGTACGTCGCGAACAGCGTCCAAGCGTGCTGGACGGGTGCAGGGAAACCAGCCAGATCGACCAGGGACGGCGGTTTGCCCCGGATCAGGGGCCTTCTTTCACCCTGGAGAGCCGATCGGTCGCTCAAAGCGTCGGAATGCTTGTGGGACCGCGGTATGGGCGGGGCCGGCACCGGGCCGGCGTCAGGCCGGCACCGGGACGGGGTCAGGACGGGTGGCGGGACGGCAGAGGTATCACTCCGCGTATCCGTGGGGGCAGGCCCACCATGGCCGCCAGCAGGTCGACGAAGGAGTGGAGCTGGGCCGCCGCCTCGGCGGGCCGCCACAGACGGTGATCGCAGCCGTTGGTCGTCCCGGGCCACTCCGGCGACCAGGAGCAGCGCAGTTCCACGTCCGAGTTGTCGCCGTCCGCCGCCAGCACACCGAACCGTTTCGAGCTCGTGATGGTCACCGTGCCGCCTATCGCCCGGTAGCCGGCCTGGTTGGCCTCCATCGCGTCCCGCAGCCACGACCAGACGACCTCGGGCAGCAGCGGGTCGGCGGCGATCTCGGGGTCGACCGCCGCGCGGGCATAGCAGACGAACCGTGCCGTGCCCTCCCAGGCGCTGTGCCCAGCCGGGTCGAACAGGAGGATCAGCCGGCCCGAGGCGGCTTCGTCGCCGTCCTGCGAGAGCCCGCCGGCGGCCGCGAACGCGTACGGCGCGAGTCTCGCCGGCGCCTGGATCTCGTGTACCGCGACCTCCGGGCGGACCCGGCCCAGCGCGTCCCGCAGCGCAGCCGTGGCCGCGAGGAAGACAGCTGGGCCGCCGTCCGGAGACAGCGGCGCGCCCATGGACGTCACGGTAGGACGTCCTGACCGTGCGCGCGCGACGGAGCATGGATGTGCGAGATGGTGTGGGCGGCAGTACGGGCGAGCGGTGCGCGGAGCAGCCGACAGGGAGCCAACCGGCAGGAAGCGGCCAACCGGTCAGGTGGCATGGCACGACCACCGGTCAGGCGACATGTGGTCAGGCGACATGGCACAGCTGGTGGTGGCGCGCTGCTCCACCGGACGGCTCCGGCTCCGGCGTGCGTGCCCGGGCGGCCGGCGTCCCCGGCTGCCCCGGGCCGACGAACAGGGCTGTTCCGCAGTCGACGCAGGCACGGTCGGGACAGTCCACGCCGTGCCCGTCGGCGCACGGGGGCTGTTCGAAACCGCGCTCGTCGCCGCACCGCGGGCAGATCAGAAAGATCAGCTCGTCACCGCCCACAAGGACCTGTTCCATCCGGACACCACTCCCCAGGGCATGCTCACGACACAGAGGGTGTGCGTGGACATCACAGGCCCTCTCATCCCATCCCGACTTCCCTGACGGTGGCACGGACAGGCCCCATCTCCGCGTATTCGGTGCCGGCGTGTCGTGCACGTGCACGATGCCCGGTACATAAGTCATCGCGGTAACGGTTGTGTTGCGCGGCCATTGGGATGTTCATGCCGTTTCGTGGTGCCGCGGTGGCCGTGCCGCGGGCCGGCCCACCGGCCGGCCCCACCGGCCGGCACCGTGGGCCGGCCCGCGCTCACCTGCCGGAGGTGGCTCGAGAGATGGGTGTGACGGTTCGCCGGAGCTGGCCTCAGGACACGGGTTCGGATGCCGACGCAGCGGGGGCGCCCGGCCCGGCGTGGGCGGCATCGGCAGTGCGGCCGGCCGCCGGTGCCCGCAGCCACCGGCGTTCGACGAAGTAGGGGGCAACCGGCAGGACGGACGCCCCGAGCGCCAGCAGCGTCCGCCGCGTCGCCCAGTGCCGCGTCGTGGCGACGGCGACGATGAGCGCGCAGTAGGCGAGAAAGAGCACGCCGTGGATCGGCCCGAGCACCCGGACCCCACCGGGGTGGTCGGCCGTATGTTTGATCACGGTCGCCGCCAGCAGGAGCAGGAAGGACGTCGCCTCGGCAATCGAGATCAGCCGGGCGGCGGCGAGCAGCTGGTCGCCGCTGTCGGACCGTCGGTGGGCACCGTCGGCTGGCATGTTCGGCCTCCGTAGTCGTTATGCATGGTCGGTCGTTGCGCATGGTCACTCATGACGCATGG
>NZ_CEVIVD010000024.1:22543-25290 GCF_982290655.1 Protofrankia sp. CiP1_Cm_nod3 | reverse complement strand
CCGTGTCCGTGTCCGTGTCCGTGTCCGTGTGCCGCGGTGGGCGCCGCGGTGGGCGTGGCGGTGGGCGTGGCAGGAGGCGTGGTGGCGGGCGTGACGGAGGTCGCGACCGGGCCGCACCCCCTGTCGGAGGCATCCTTCGCGATGAACGTGCAACCATCAGGGTCATGTGTGCGGCAGCGGTGGATCCGGCGGTGGATCCAGTGGAACCAGGCGGGACGTCCGAGGTGGGTGGGGTGCCCGGGCCACGCCCCGAGTTGCGCGACGCGCCGTTCCTGCGTGCCTGCAGGGGCGAGCCCGCCGAGCATGTTCCGGTGTGGTTCATGCGTCAGGCGGGCCGCGCGCTGCCCGAGTACCGCAAGCTGCGCGCGGGCACGGCGATGCTCGACTCCTGCCGTGATCCGGATATGGTGACAGAAATCACACTACAGCCGATACGCCGTTTCGGTACGGATGCCGCGATCCTGTTCTCCGACATCGTGCTGCCCCTGGTCGCCATCGGGGTGGACATCGACATCGTCGCCGGGGTGGGCCCGGTCGTCGCGGAGCCGGTCCGGGACGGTGCCGCGCTGGCCCGGCTGCGCCCGCTCGCCGGCGACGACGTCCCGTACGTGACCGAAGCCGTCCACACGCTCGTGCGCGAGCTGGGGCCGACCCCGCTGATCGGCTTTGCCGGGGCTCCGTTCACCCTGGCCAGCTATCTCGTCGAGGGCGGGCCGAGCCGGACGCACGCCCGCACCAAGCAGCTGATGTACAGCGCGCCGCAGGTGTGGCACGAGCTGGCCGACCGGCTCGCCGACATCACCATCGGTTACCTTCGGGTCCAGGTGGACGCGGGGGTGAGCGCGCTGCAGCTGTTCGACTCGTGGGCCGGGGCGCTGGACGAGGCCGACTACCGCCGCTACGTCCTGCCCCACAGCCGGCGGGTCCTCGAGGCGTTCGCCGGGGACGGCGTCCCCCGCATCCATTTCGGGGTGAACACCGGGGAACTGCTCACCGTCATGGCCGATGCCGGGGCCGACGTGGTGGGGGTGGACTGGCGGGTCCCGCTGGACGAGGCCGCCCGCCGGATCGGCCCGGGCCGGGCGGTGCAGGGCAACCTCGACCCGACCGCCGTCTTCGCGCCGCGTGACGTCCTCGCCGAGAAGGTCCATGACGTGTGCGCCCGCGGCGCCAAGGCGGACGGCCACGTGTTCAACCTCGGGCACGGCGTGCTGCCCGAGACCGACCCGGACGTGCTCGCCCACATCGTCGAGCTGGTGCACGAGTTCTGAGCACCGCCCGTCCGCCGGCCGTCGCTTTCCCGGGCACCGCTTTCCGGGAGCCACTCTCCTGGCCGGCGTCTTGCCGGCCAGGGCTCTCCTGATCGGTGCCCTTCCGGTCCCGGTGCCCTCCTGATCGTCATTCCGGCCGTCCGACGGGCGGGCTGGGCAGCCTCTGCCCGGTCAGCCGGCGGGGCGGCCAGGGCCCGGCCCCCGCCGCGCCATCGCGCGGCGCCGTGCGGCCCACGGCTCATGCGGCATCGTGCGGCCCGGGCGGCGCGGTGCGGCCCGCGCGGCATCGTGTGGCGCCTGGCACGGGAAGTCGGGCTGGAGCTGGCCGTCACGGGCGGCGCGGTGCGGCCCGGGCGGCATCGTGTGGCGCCGCACGGTATCCGCTGTGGCGCGGCGTAGGTCTTAAGTGACTTTATGCGATGTTATGTGACGCCGTGTGGGCGGCCGGGTGCCTTTCCTCACCCTTGCCGGGCAATCTTCGCCCGTCGCGGTCCGGCGGGCGGACGCGGGAGGAAACTGGTGCGGGTCACGCAACATGCGGCCGTCGGCCCGGGCCGGCACGCCGCTGGACAATGGCGGCCGGTGCGCGGACGGTGGCCAGGCGTATCGGGTGAGGTGGCCGTAACGGGAGGAGCGGGTCTGCATGCGGGTCGTCGTGGTCGGAGCGGGTGTCGCGGGGCTTGCGGCCGCCCATGCACTGCGGGGCCGAGCCCAGGTCACCGTCGTGGAGGCCGCCGACCGGGTCGGGGGCAAGCTGCGGACGACCCCGTTCGAGGGGCTCGAGCTTGAGGAGGGCGCCGAGTCGTTCCTCGTCCGGGTGCCGGACGCGGTGCGGCTGGCCCGTCATGTGGGCCTCGGCCACGACATCGTCCACCCGGCCACCACCAGCGCGTCGCTGCTGATCTCCGGCCGGCTGCGCCCGCTGCCGCCGCGGACCCTGCTCGGCGTCCCGACCGACGTGGTCGGCCTGCTGCGCTCCCGGGTGCTCTCCCCGGCCGGGCTCGTGCGCGCCGCGGCCGATCTGGTGCTGCCGCACACCCCGCTGCCGGCCGATCCCACGGTCGGCGGCTTCGTGGGTGCCCGGGTCGGCCGCCAGGTCGTCGAACGCCTGGTGGATCCGCTGCTCGGCGGGGTGTACGCGGGGCGGGCCGACGCCATGTCGCTGCGGGCCACGGTCCCGCAGCTGGCCCCGATCATGTCCGAGAGCCGTTCGCTGCTGCTCGGGGCGTACCGGGCGCGGGCCCGTACCGCGCCGGCCGACCCCGCGTCCGCCCCGGTGTTCGCCTCGGTGCGCGGTGGTCTGGGCCGCTTCGCCGCGGCCGTCGCGGACGCCAGCGAGGCGGAGATCCTGCTGGGGACGCGCGTGCGCAGGCTCAGCCAGACCGCCGCCGGCTGGCGGGTGAGCCTCGTCGGCCGTGGGCCGCGGGCCGTGCCGGACGGCGCCGGCGGTGACACCGGCGCGGGCACAGGCCCCGG
>NZ_CEVIVD010000024.1:15612-22491 GCF_982290655.1 Protofrankia sp. CiP1_Cm_nod3 | reverse complement strand
GGCCGGCATCGCGGCCGGCCCTGGCGCCGACGCCGTCGGCGGACACAGCGCCTGGGACGTCGACGCCGACGCGGTGATCCTCGCCGTACCCGTGCCCGAGGCCCGGCGGCTGCTCAGCCCGGTGGCGCCGTACGTGGCCGCGCCGCTGGCCGCGGTCCCGTACACGTCGGTGGCGTTGATCACGCTGCTCTACCGCGGGGTACAGCTGCCGCGGGGCAGCGGCTACCTCGTCCCGCCGAGCCAGGGCAACGTGATGAAGGCGGCCACGTTCCTGTCCGCGAAGTGGCCGCACGTGTCGACGGACCCCGGCCTGAGCGTCGTGCGGGCGAGCGTCGGCCGGGCCGGCGACGAAGGCGATCTGGAACGTTCCGACGTCGAGCTCGCCGGTGTCGTCGCGGCCGAGCTGGCCGCCGCGACCGGCCTGACGGCCCGGCCGCTGGCGAGCCGGGTGACCAGGTGGGACGCTGCGCTCCCGCAGTACCTGCCCGGCCATCTCGAGCGGACGGCGGTGGTGCGCGGGATGCTGCCGGCCGGTCTCGCGCTGGCCGGCGCCGGGTACGACGGGGTGGGCATCGCGGCGTGTGTCCGCTCCGGTGAGGCCGCGGCGGAGACGGTGCTGCGTTCCGACGACGCGGTCCGGGTCGGCCAGTGACCCGGCGTTCCGGACGCGGCCCGTTCGCGGTCCGCGGCCGGCCTGAGCGGTGGTCCGCTTCCGGTCGGTGACCCGGCGTCCCGGGTGCCGGGCCCGTTCCCGGACGGTGGCCCGTTCGTGGACGGTGGCTCGTTCGTGGATGGTGACCGGGCTCCGGGGGTGCCCGTGGGGTGCTGGCGGGCCCCTGCCGGCCCGGCAGATGATCACGGCCGGTGGGATGGGGCTCCGCGCGCAACCGTGGGTACCCGCGGGCCTCCGCCGGCCCGGTAGGCGACAATTGGGCCATGCCCGAGACTCCCACAGCCATCACCGAGACTCCCGCGACCGGGAGCTCCCGAGGCGGTCCCGTCCCCTCCGCCCGGGATCTCAACGCCGAGCTGCTCTACACGTCCTGGTCGGTCTTTGCGGCGCGTGACGCCCTGCCCGCGGACCGGACGGCGATCGCGGCCGAGGTGGAGGACCTGCTGGACGGGGCGCTCGCCAAGGACGTCTACACCCGGGGCGTCTACGACCTGAGCGGCTACCGGGCGGACGCCGACGTCCTGCTGTGGTGGACCAGCCCCGACCCCGACCTGCTCCAGGAGACCTACCAGCGGTTCCGCCAGAGCGCTCTCGGGCGGGCGCTGGCACCGGTGTGGTCGTCGGTCGGCCTGCACCGGCCGGCCGAGTTCAACCGCAACCACGTGCCCGCCTACGTCCGGCGCGAGGACCCGAAGGCGTACGTGTGCGTCTACCCGTTCAACCGGTCGCTGGAGTGGTACCTGCTGCCCGACTACGAACGCCGCGGCATGCTCGCCGAGCACGGGATCATGGGCCGGGAGTTCCCCGACGTCCGGGCGAACACGGTGGCCGCGTTCGGGCTGGGTGACTATGAGTGGCTGCTGGCCTTCGAAGCGGACGAGCTGCACCGGATCGTCGACTGCCTGCGGCACCTGCGCGCCAGCCGGGCGCGGGCGCACACCCGCCTGGAGACACCGTTCTTCACCGGTGTCCGCAAGCCGGTCGCCGACCTCGTCGCGGCCCTGCCGTAGGCGGCCCTGTCACGGGCGGTCCTGCCGTAGAGACGGTCCTGTTATAGGCCGCCCCGGGGCGGTTCGCCGGACGTACCGGCTTCTCGCCGGATGAGCCCCGGCCTCCTGGCCGGGCGCCGTTTTGGCCAAACGTTGGTTCAGCCGGGCATGGGTTTGACCAAACGTTGGTTTGGTCGGGCGTTGGTTTGGCCGGGCACGGGTTTGGCCGGGCGCGAGCGTGGCCAGGTGCTGGTTTTTCCAGGTGTCTGTTTAGCTGGGTGCCTGTTCAGCCGGGTGCCGGTTCGGCCACGGCGTCGGCCGCGGCATCGGTCGCGGCTCCGCCCCTGGCGGATGCGGGTGCCGGCACCGGCGCTCCCCTCACGCCTCCGCTTCTTTCAGTAGCTACGGAATAACTTTTCGCAGCGAAATGGCGTTGCCTCGCCAGGGGAATAACTTTCCGCATCTTCTCGTGTGTATGTGGTGAGCATATGGCCCGCCGTCCGCCCGGTTCCCCCCGGATAAAGAGGGCATTACGTTGCAATTAAGGCTGTCGCCTGCCGCCTGTCGGCGACTGCCGGGTGGGTTTGCCTCATGCCGTGAACCGTGCGACGCCTCTGCTAGTATCCGCCACATGTTCACGGCCGTTTGTCCGTACCATCCGGCCAGTTGCTTTCTGTAGTCGCAAGGAGGTTGCTGGATTATCTGTCCAGCAGTGCCAGTATATTTTTTCCGTTGTTGTCAGCCGGCTGTCCGGGTGGGGGAGTTCGATGGGCGTGGAGCGATGTCCGGTGGTCGCCGGACGGTTCGTGGTAAGGACTGGTCTCGATACCGTCCGTGTTTTTCCACGGTGGCCGTAACGATTCACGTGGGCGTCCGTGTGCCATGGAGGGACGGCCGCGCGTAATGGTTGCGGAAGGTGTCCGGTCGCATGCCGGCCGGGTAACCTCCTGGCCCGGACCGAAGCAAACCAAAATTTTTCAATCCCAGCGGACAGTAACTTGCCCGAGTCCTGGGGGGGACTGGCAGTGACAGAAACCATGCCCGATGGCGCGCGGACGCCGACGGGTGCCGCAGCGGCACCCGTTATACCCGTCCTCAGCGTCTGGCCGCACAACGACCCTGCTTTCGTCGACGTTTCCCGGCTCGTCCGGCAGCGACTGCCCAGCCGGTCGGCAAAGCCGTTACCGCCGGTTCCGGAGACGGTTCAGAAGGATATTGCCTACCGGGCCCAGGTCGGCTGGGAGCGCAGATACGTCCGGCTGCTCGCGATGTTCGACGCGGCCGGCTGCGTCCTGGCGGCGCTCATGGCCTTCCTGGTGCGTTTCGGCGACAACCCGGCGTCGTCCTGGCCGTATATTGTGATGAGCGGCGTACTGCCGTTGGCCTGGGTGCTGTCGATGGCGTTCGGGCGCGCCTACGAAGGGCGTTTTCTCGGCGGTGGTTCGGAGGAGTTCAGGCGGGTCATCAACGCGTCCGCCCGGCTCACCGCGTGCGTCGCGGTCATCTCCTACGCGACGAAACTTGAGATCGCCCGAAGTTACGTCCTCATCGCGTTCCCGATGGCGACGCTGCTCGCGGTCGTCGGGCGCTGCTGCGGGCGGGGGATCCTGCACCGTATGCGCCGTGGTGGGCGCTGCCTGCACAGAGTCCTGGTCATAGGCTCCGGTGACGCCGCGGCGACCCTCGTCCGGCTGGCCCAGCGCGACCCGACGGCGGGCTGGTCCATGGTCGGCGTCTGCCTGGACCGCCTGCCCGGCCGGCACAGCCACGACCGGCTCGAACGCAGCGGCTTCGACCTGCTCGGCGTTCCCATAGTGGGGACGCTGGAAAGCCTGCACACCGCCATCGGGGCGACCATGGCGACCACCGTCGCGATCTGCCCACAGATGGACGGTGAAACGCTCCGCCGGGTGATGCTGGCCCTCGAGGGCAGCGACATCGACGTTCTTGTCAGTTCGGCGCTCACCGACGTCACCGGCCCCCGGATCTCGATCCGTCCGGTCGCCGGGCTTCCTCTGCTGCATATCGAGGAACCCGAGCTCACCGGTGCCCGCCGGGTTCTCAAGGCATGCGTCGACCGCGTTTTCGCGTTGGCCGCGGTGCTGCTCGCACTGCCGTTCCTGTTAGCGGTCGGTATCGCTATCCGAGTGACCAGCCGTGGCCCGGCGATATTCAAACAGACCCGGGTGGGCCGTAGCGGCGAGACGTTCCGCATGTACAAGTTCCGCTCCATGTACCTCGATGCCGAGGAGCGTCTGGAAGAGCTGCGCGCCGCGAACGAGCGCGCCGAGGGCCTGTTGTTCAAAATACGCGACGACCCGCGGGTGACCCCCATCGGCCGCTTTCTGCGCAAATGGTCGCTCGACGAGCTGCCCCAGCTGTTCAACGTCCTCAACGGGAACATGTCGCTGGTCGGCCCGCGGCCGCCGCTGCCGGCGGAGGTGGCCCGCTACGAAGGCGACGTGCACCGCCGGCTGATGGTCAAGCCCGGTCTCACCGGGCTGTGGCAGATCAGTGGCCGGTCCGATCTGGAGTGGGACGAGTCCGTCCGCCTGGACCTGCGTTATGTCGAGAACTGGTCCCTGGCGATGGATTTCGTCATCCTGTGGCGGACGTTGTTCGCGGTGGTGCGCCGGGAAGGTGCCTACTGACCTGACACCCACCGAGCCCATATCGGCTACCCGCCAGCCATCCACCGGTCATCCACGAGCTGTCCGTCCACTGACACGGTGTGCCGCCGAACCACCTACCGGCGCGCAACGGCGGCACACCGTGTC
This sequence comes from Protofrankia sp. CiP1_Cm_nod3, assembly GCF_982290655.1. NCBI lineage: Bacteria > Bacillati > Actinomycetota > Actinomycetes > Frankiales > Frankiaceae > Protofrankia > Protofrankia sp. CiP1_Cm_nod3. Next base: position 18,052 of record NZ_CEVIVD010000024.1, on the reverse strand, counting down.
GACATTTCGGGTTGATATTCCGGATCGACATGCTGATATTGGCATGTTGGACCGACATGCCGAACGGCCCGCGCGAGGGACTGAGCGAGGAACGGTATGGACCCGATCGTCGCCGCGAACCTGCGTTCCCGTGCCGACGGCCCCCGGGCCGTCATGGTGGATGGCGGATGTTCCTCTCGTCCGGAGGGCCGCTGGTTCCCGCCGGCGTCGCGGCCGTCCGGTGCTCGTTGGCCGGTGTTCACGGTCCCGTCCGGGGCGGCCTGGTTGAATCGGTCCGTGAGCGCCGAGTGCCCGGATCCCGGGCCCGCGGATGGGTGAGCGTACCGGCGGCGGAGCCGTCGATGCCGAGCTGGTGGCCGCGCTGGCCGCGGTCGGCCGGCGGGTCGTGGGGGAGCGGGAACCGGCCGCCGCGGCTGTCCTGTCCGCCCGCCACGACAGGCTGCTGGTGCGTTACGGCGACGCCGTCCTCAAGGCCCACGCGCCGGGGACGGATCCGGCGCAGCTCGCGCTGCGGCTGAGCCTGGCGGCCGATCCCCGGCTGAGCGACAGCCTGCTCGCGCCCCTGCCCATCCCGGGCGCGGACGCGCCGGGACTGCTCACCCGGGCCCGCGGCCGGCTCGTCAGCGCCTGGCCGGTGGGCACGCCCCTGTATCCGGACGATCCCGCGGCGATACCCGAGACGGCCGTCGACGACCTGCCGTGGGAGCAGGCGGCGGCCCTGCTCGCCCGGCTGCACGCGGTACCCCCGCGGGGGCCCGTCCCGCCGGCGAGGGTCCGCCGGGGTGTGGAGCGCGCGATGGCGAAGCTGTCCGGCCTGCCCGCCTCGGCCGGCGGCGACCCTGCCGTGGGGGAGGTCCTTGCCGCGTACGCGACGCTCCTGTCCGAGGAGACGGCCGGCGCCCACCCGCGCGCGGGCCGCACCCGGACGGCCCGCACAACTCGTACGACCCATATGATCCACCACTTGGCCCGGGCGGCCCCCGTCTCCGCCCCCGCGCCCGGGGGCGTACTCGTGCACGGGGACTGGCATCTGGGCCAGCTGCTGCGGCTCGACGGCCGGGGGTTACGGATCATCGACGTCGACGATCTCGGCGCCGGGGACCCGGTGTGGGATCTCGCCCGGCCGGCCGCCTGGTACGCCGCCGGTGTGCTGGCGCCGGCGGCGTGGGGCCGGTTCCTGCGCGGGTACACCGCCGCCGGCGGCCGGGCCGTGCCGCCCGACGCCGACCCGTGGCCGGTGCTGGATGCCCCCGCCCGGGCGCTGACCGTGGCATACGCGGCGAGCGCCGTGGCGGACAGCGTGCTCACCGGCGTCCCGCTCGACAGCGTCTCACGGGCCTTCGTCGACTGCTGCCACCGTATGCGCCGGCTTTGACTCCCCGGCACGCATGCCGCCCGGCCGTCGGTGACAACCGCTGCCGGGACGGCGGGAACGACCTGCCCCAGCCGGCCGGAATTTCATGATCGTAAACGGTCCGGCCATGGAAGTGAGGGCGGAAACGGTCGCCACAGCAGCCGTTTCCGCCCTCACTCTCATGCGTGACGTGAGGTGGCTTTCACCAGTCGGACGGGATGCGGCCGGCCGGCCGGTGCGCTGATGTGGGGTTCTTGGCACGGGACGGGGTCAGGGGGCCAGCCAGCCGTCGGTGCGCAGGCGGCTGAGGACGGTCTGGACGGCGTCGTGGGGGGAGGCGTCCACGGTGTCGATCACGATGTCGGCGTCGGTGGGTTCCTCGTAGGGGTCGGAGACGCCGGTGAAGGACGGGATGATGCCGGCGCGGGCCTTGGCGTAGAGGCCCTTGCGGTCCCGGGCCTCGCAGACCTGGAGCGGGGTGGCGACATGGACCAGGACGAACCCGCCGCCGCTGTCCTCGACCATCGCCCGGACCTGGCGGCGGACGTCGTCGTAGGGGGCGATCGGGGCGCAGACGGCGGTCCCGCCGACGGCGGTCACGGCCGCCGCGACAAAGCCGATCCGCAGGACGTTGGCGTTGCGGTCCTCGCGGGAGAACCCCAGCCCCTTGGACAGGTGCAGCCGGACGACGTCCCCGTCGAGCAGGGTGACCCTGCGGTCCCCGCGTTCCAGCAGCCGGCACACGAGCAGCTTGGCAAGCGTCGACTTGCCCGAGCCGGACAGCCCGGTGAACAGCACGGTCAGGCCCCGCTCGCCGCGCGGCGGCTGCGCCCGGACCAGCTCGGCCGCCACCGCCGGCGGGGTCAGCGGCGGTGGCAGCCGTGTCCCGCGGTCGAGCAGCATCGACAGCGCGGCCGCGCCGGGGGCGCTGGGCGCCGGGCCCGCGGTCATCGCGCTGAATCCGTAGGCGAGGCAGACCTGCATCCGGTAGGCCAGCTCCCCGGCGAGGGCGGGCTCACTGTCACGGTCGTCGATCTCCGGGCTGGCGCCGCGCCGGTACTGGCCGTCACCGCCGTCACCGCCGCC
>NZ_CEVIVD010000024.1:4875-15366 GCF_982290655.1 Protofrankia sp. CiP1_Cm_nod3 | reverse complement strand
AGCGTGGCCGCCGCTGTGGCCGGCAGCCGCCTGCCTGTCGCTGCCCGTGACGGTCTCGGGGCGGATGACGCTTTCCGGGCCGAAGGCGACCGACTCCGTCAGACGGGTGACCGGCCGCACCGGTACCAGGGCGAGCATGGCCCGGACGTCGCCGATCGTGGCCAGCGCCGCCTTCAGGCAGCGGATGCGCAGGTGGTGGCGGGCGTCGGCGGAGTCGGCCCCGCCGACCGGGGCGAGTACGACGACAGCGTCGCCGCCGGCGCCCAGCGCCTCGATGCGGTCCAGGTCCGCGGTGTGCAGCAGGCCGTCGGCCCACACCGCGACGGGCGCCGGCTCGTCCGCGGCGGTCCAGCCGCGCCGGAGCAGTTCCGCGCGCAGCGCCGCCGGGGTGAAGCGCAGCTCCGGATAGTCGGGATGCTCGGGCAGCCGCAGCCCTTCGACCGTCCCGGACAGGGCCGAGCCCACGACCTCGGTCAGGTGCAGCGCGGCGAGCATGACGCCCTCGGAGTCCCGCAGGGCGACCGTCGAACCGGCCTGGAACTTCTCGGCGTCCTGGGCGCCGGCGCCCCCGGCGTCCACGATGTACTGCGATGCCGGGTGCTGCGGTGCCGGGTGCTGCGCGGGCAGCGGCGAGGCCGGTACCGGGGAGATCGGCGCTGGGACCGATGCCGGCGAGGGCGCCGTCGAGGGCGTCCGAGCGGAACTGGCCGGGCCGGCTGGGCCGCTTGGGCCGGCTGGGCCGTTGCGTCCGTGCGCTGGTGGCAGGCCGCCTCGCGGTGGATACCCACCGGACAGCCACAGCTCCAGTTCCGCGAGCTGAACAGCGCTCAGTGTCACTGACTGCCAGCGCAGCGAGGCAGCGGTCAGTTCCGCGGCACGCGCTTCGTCGACCAGCAGTGCGGTCCTCTCACCGGTGGTACGCACACCGGTGACGGTAACGGTTGGCGTGCGTATCCCGCCGCCTGTGACGGGCTGACGCGCCGCCCGCCGTCACAACAGGTGGCACACTTCCGCTGATGAGCAGCCAGCGGCCGGCGGACGCCGGCGGGGGAGCCCCCGGCATATCCGTAGACGCCGCCACGGGTGGGCCCGCCCCCGGCGGCTCCCCATCCGATGATCCCGTATCCGGTGCCCTGGCGGCTGGCGACCCATCCGCCGCCAGCCCGGCGTCCGGTGTCCCGGCTGCCGCCAGCCCGGCGTCCGGCGTCCCGGCCGCCGCTGTTCCGGCTGCCGGTGGCCCGGCCCGCGTCGTTCCCGCGCTCGATGACGCCGCGTTGGCGGCGCGGCTGGCCACCGACGCGGGCGCGCTGCTGCTGCGGATCCGTGCCGAGCGGGGGTTCGCCGATCCCGCCGCGCTGCGGGACGCCGGCGACACCCGTTCGCAGGCGCTGCTGGCGGCCGCGCTGGCCCGCCACCGCGGCCAGGACGCGGTCCTGTCCGAGGAGGCGGCCGATGACCCCGCCCGGCTCACCGCCCGCCGAGTGTGGATCATCGACCCGTTGGACGGGACCCGGGAGTTCAGCGAGCCGGGCCGCTGCGACTGGGCGGTGCACGTGGCGCTGTGGCAGGACGGCGAGCTGGCCGTGGGCGCTGTCGCGCTCCCGGCGCAGGGCGTCACGCTGACGACCAACAGGCCGGCTGCCCCGGCTGCCCCGGCTGTCGCCCCCGCCCCGCCTGCAGGTGGTGGCGGCCCGCGGCTGGTGGCCAGCCGGACCAGGGCCCCCACGCTGGTCAGCACGGTGGCCGAGGCGCTGGGTGGCACGGTCGTGCCGCTGGGTTCCGCCGGCGCGAAGGTGGCGGCGGTCGTCCGTGGCACGGCAGACGCCTATCTGCACGCCGGCGGCCAGTACGAGTGGGACTCGGCCGCGCCGGTGGCCGTCGCCCGCGCGGTGGGCCTGCACACCAGCCGGCTCGACGGATCCGCGCTGGTCTACAACCGGGCGGACCCGTTCCAGCCGGACCTGCTGGTCTGCCGTCCCGAACTGGCCGCCGAGATCCTGACGCTGATCGGTGCCGGCTGATCGGTGCCGGTCACGAGCGGCCGCCCACCGGCTGGCAGCCACCGGCTGGCGATCAGTGGCTGGCGATCAGTGGCTGGCGATCAGTGATCGACGGTTACTGGCCGCTGGTCGCCGCGCGCCCGCCGGAGTCGCTGTCCCGGGGGCCGCTTCGTGGGCTACGTTGGGTGGAATCATCCGCCGGCTTTCGCCACTGTTCTCGACGGGGGATTCCGCGTGCCCGCGATCGGCTACGAGCTCACCCATCTGCAGACGCTCGAGTCCGAGGCGATCCACATCTTCCGCGAGGTGGTGGCCGAGTTCGAGCGTCCCGCGCTGCTGTTCTCCGGCGGCAAGGACTCGATCGTCATGCTCCGGGTCGCGGAGAAGGCGTTCTGGCCGGCGAAGCTGCCCTTCCCGCTGGTGCATATCGACACCGGCCACAACTTCCCCGAGGTGATGGCCTTCCGGGACGCCCGGGCCGTGCAGCTGTCCGCCCGCCTGGTCGTGGGCTCCGTCCAGGACGCCATCGACGCCGGCACCATCACCGAGGACACCCGTCCCGGCGCTTCCCGTAACCAGCTCCAGACGCCGGTGCTGCTCGACACCATCGAGGAGAACAGGTTCGACGCCGTCTTCGGCGGGGCGCGGCGGGACGAGGAGAAGGCCCGGGCGAAGGAGCGCTTCTACTCCTTCCGGGACGAGTTCGGCCAGTGGGACCCGAAGAACCAGCGTCCCGAGCTGTGGTCGCTCTACAACGGCCGGCACCGGCCCGGCGAGCACATCCGGGTGTTCCCGCTGTCGAACTGGACCGAGCTCGACATCTGGCGTTACATCGCGCAGGAGAACCTGGAGATCCCGTCGATCTACTACGCGCACACCCGGGAGGTGGTGGAGCGCGACGGCATGCTGCTCGCGGTGACCCCGCTGACACCGCCGCTGGCGGGGGAGCGGGTACTCTCCCGCCAGGTCCGCTACCGGACGGTGGGTGACATGTCCTGCACGGGGGCGATCGCGTCGGGCGCGGTGACGGTCGACGAGGTGATCGCCGAGGTCGCGACCACCAGGATCACCGAACGCGGCGCTACCCGGGCCGACGACCGGGTCAGCGAGGCGGCGATGGAGGACCGCAAACGGGAGGGCTATTTCTGATGGCCGTTGCGGCGGTTCCGATGGGCTGCTGCGGCGGTCGTCCTCCGATGGCCGGGGCAGTTCTTTCGACCTTCCGATGGCCGTGGCGGTCGCGATGACCGTGACGGATGTGTCGCAGGTGTTGGTTCCGGGTGCCCGGACGCGTTCTGGAGAGGTGTGATGAGGGAACTGCTGCGGGTCGCCACCGCGGGTTCTGTCGACGACGGCAAGTCCACGCTGATCGGACGGCTGCTGTTCGACACCAAGTCGCTGTTCTCCGACCAGCTGGCCGCGGTGGAGCGCACCAGCCGGGAACGTGGGGACGGCTATGTCGACCTGGCGCTGCTCACCGACGGGCTGCGGGCCGAGCGTGAGCAGGGCATCACCATCGACGTCGCCTACCGTTACTTCGCCACCCCGAAACGGTCGTTCATTCTCGCCGACACCCCTGGCCACGTGCAGTACACCCGCAACATGGTCACCGGCGCCTCCACCGCCGACCTCGCGTTGCTGCTGGTCGACGCCCGCAAGGGGGTGCTCCAGCAGACCCGGCGGCACGCCTTCCTCGCGTCGCTGCTGCGGGTCCCCCATCTCGTCCTGTGCGTGAACAAGATGGACCTGGTCGATTTCGACGAGGGCGTGTTCGAGAGGATCAAGGACGATTTCCGGGCGTTCGTCGCCAAGCTGGAGATCGTCGACGTGGCGACCATCCCGATCTCCGCGCTCGGCGGGGACAACCTGGTCTCCCGGTCGCCGAGCACCCCCTGGTACGAGGGCACCTCGCTGCTGCACCACCTGGAGGAGCTGCACATCGCCTCCGACCGCAACCTCATCGACGTCCGTTTCCCGGTGCAGTGGGTGGTCCGGCCGCGCACCGACGAGCTGCACGACTACCGCGGCTACGCCGGCCAGGTCGCCGGCGGTGTTCTCAAGCCGGGGGACGAGGTGATCGTTCTGCCGTCCGGGCTGACCTCGCGCATCGCCGCGATCGACACCTATGACGGGCCGGTGGCGGAGGCGTTCCCGCCGATGTCGGTGACGGTCCGGCTCGAGGACGACCTGGACGTCTCCCGCGGGGACATGATCGCCCGGCCGGCGAACCAGCCGGCGGTCGGTCAGGACATCGACCTGATGGTCTGCTGGATGGTGGACGCGCCGCTGCGGCCCCGGGCCCGGCTCGCGATCAAGCACACCACCCGGTCCGTCCGCAGCGTGATCAAAAATATCGCCTACCGGGTGGACGTCGACACCCTGCACCGGGACGACTCCGTCGCCGAGCTGCGGCTGAACGATATCGGCCGGGTGACGGTGCGCACGACCGCGCCGTTGTGCTTCGACCCGTACCGGCGCAACCGCACGACCGGCAGCGTGCTCCTCATCGACGAGGCCACCGGGGCCACCGTCGGCGCCGGCATGCTCCTCTGAGCGACGACCCGCTCTGGACACGGTCCGCCACGGGTGGCCACACGGTGGCCGCACGGTGGCCGCGCGGCTGGTCAGCGGCGCAGGTAGCGCAGGAACAGGTTGCCGTCCTCCTCGAGGACCTGACTGAGCGTCATCGTCAGTGGGGCCTGCCAGCGCCGGCCGCGGACCATCCGCAGATGGTCGGGGCCGGCGAGCAGCGGGGCAATGGTCACGCACAGCTCGTCGAGCAGGCCGGCGTCCGCGAGGTCGGCGTGCAGGGACGGCCCGCCCTCGCACAGGACGCGGCCCAGCCCTCGCTCGCCCAGGGCACGCAGGGCCACAGCGGGATCCACTCTGCGTTCACCGCAGACCAGGACGTCGGCGACCTCCGCGAGCGCCTTGCGCCGGGCGGGGGGCGCGGCCTCGCAGGTCAGCACCAGCGGGCGCACCGGCGCGGCGAACAGCCGGGCGGACGGGTCCAGCCGCAGGGCCGCGGAGACGACGGCGACCGGCGGGACCGCGTCCTGCCCGGCCGCGACCCGCCGCTCGCGCCGGTCGGGCGGGACGATGACCGGCCCGTAGTCCTCGGCAACCACGGTGCCGGCACCGACGAGGACGACGTCGGCGAGCCAGCGCAGCAGCCGGAAGACCCGGCGGTCGGCGCTCCCGCCCAGGGCGCCGGACCGGCCGTCGACCTCGGTGGCCCCGTCGACCGACGAGACGAAGTTCGACCGGACGTGCACCTGCCCGGCGGCGAGCGGCGGCAGCCGGTAGCAGGCGTCCAGGTCGACGGCGCCCACGGCGCCGCTGCTGGTACCGGCACCGGTCGTAACGCCGGCACCGTCCGTGACATCGGCGCTGCCCGCCGAGTGGGTACTGGCCGCGACATCGGCATTGCCGGACAACAGGTGGCGCACTCCGGCAACTCTATTCTCACCGGGGCGCACCGGGCCGCTGCGCCTTCCAGGGCTGCGCCGTGCGGTGCCGTTGTTGTGCTGTGCCGTTGTCGTGTCGTGTCGTGTCGTGCCGTTGCCGTGTCTTCCCGGGTTGTCCGGGCCCGCGCCGTCCATTGTGCCTTCTGAAAAGCAACCGGACCGGACGCGGGAGACCGGAAGTCACAGCGTCCGGGGCGAAAAAGATGTGAGCTCGCTCGCGTGACACTTCTTGGGACAACATCAGCCCGATGGTTTTTCGTAAGGTGTGGAAATGCCGGAACGTCTGGTCGACCGCCATCCTCAGGTACCCCCGGACGATCTGGTCGCGGCCCTGCTGCCACCGCCGCGGTTCAACGACGTCCGTTTCGACACCTATCGGCCGGATCCCGCCGAGCCGAGCCAGGCCGCCGCCGTCGTGGCACTCGGCCAGTTCGCCAGCCGGGTCGCCGGCGGCAGCCGGGCGGGGGAGCCCGCCGGCGGGCGCGGCCTGCTGCGCTTCGGCCGCCGTAACAGCGGTGGGCGCAGCACCCGCCACGGCGGGCCGGTGGCCGCCGGTGCCGGCGCGGGCCCCACCCGTCCCGGGGTCTATCTCGACGGCGGCTTCGGGGTCGGCAAGACCCACCTGCTCGCCTCGCTGTGGCACGCCGCGCCGGGGCCCAAGGCGTACGGGACGTTTGTCGAGATCACCTCCCTGGTCGGCGCGCTCGGGTTCGCCCGGACAGTGGACGCGCTCGCCGGCCTGCGGCTGCTGGCCATCGACGAGTTCGAGCTGGACGACCCCGGCGACACCGTCCTCGTCTCCACGCTGCTGACCAGGCTGGTGGAGTCGGGTGTCCGGCTGGCGGCGACGAGCAACACCCAGCCGGAGGACCTCGGGGCCGGCCGGTTCGGCGCCGACGACTTCCTGCGCGAGATCCAGGGGCTGTCCGCGCAGTTCCACGTCCTGCGGGTCGAGGGTGAGGACTTCCGCCACCGCGGCCTGCCCAAGCCCCCGGTGCCCCTGGACGACCAGGAGGTCAGCCGTCGCGCCGCGGCCATCCCGACCGCCAGCGAGGATGACTTCGCCACCCTGTGCGCGCACCTGGGCGAGCTGCACCCGTCCCGCTACGGCGCGCTGGTCGACGATGTCGGCCTGGTCTGCCTGCACGGGGTGGCCCAGGTGGTCGACCAGGCGGTGGCGCTGCGGCTGGTCGTCCTCGCCGACCGGCTCTACGACCGGTCGCTGCCCGTCGCGGCGTCCGGCCTGCCCTTCGACGAGCTGTTCTCCCCGGAGATGTTCGCCGGCCCGCACCGCAAGAAGTTCCAACGCGCGGTGTCGCGGCTGTCCGCGCTCGCCCGTGACGGCGGGTCCGACGAGATGGTCGTCTGGGAGGGCTCGGCGAGCACCGGCGGCTGACCGTCCGCCCAGCCCCCAGCCCCCAGCCGCCCGGGTGGGCGCCGCGACGGTTGTCCCGTCGCCCGGGTGGCGGGACACTTGTCGCCACACGGGCCGAGCGCGCCGGGCCGACCGAGCACCCCGGTGGACATATCGCCGGCGGATGCCGATGGATGCCGACGGATGTCGGTGGGCATCGGGGGACGCCGCCGCACCCGGCAGCCGGGTGGTGGTCGCGGCCGGGTCCGCGTCGTCGCCGGCCCGTCGCGTCGGAGGCGGCCCGGAGGGGATGGGGACGGATGACGGACTACATCGTTCTGCTGGTCGTCGTGCTGGTGCTGTCCGTCTGCATCCTCGGGCTGCTGTATCTCGTGCTGTCCGGCGCCGAGGAGCAGGACCGGCGGCTCTGACGGGAGCCGGCACGCACGCGGGCCGGCACGCACGCGGGCCGGCGCGCACACGCGGGCCGGCGCGCACACGCGGGCCGGCGCACATCGGGACGTGTCTGCACATATTCACGCGCACACATACAAGTTCGCATGTATTTGTGCGTATCAGCGTCTTCTTGTGCATGTCAACGTGGGTTCATGCGTATTCGTGCTTATTCGCGCGGATTCACGCGTATCGGCGGATGATCCGTGCGGACCGGGCAGGGGCGCACACGGCCCGCGTGGGCCCCTGTGCCGCGGGCCGCGCGTCCCCGCATGGATTCATGCCGCTCGTGGGGCGGTTTTCCCGGCCCGCGGGAAACGCGGCCCGGGGAAAACCTGTCCCGCCGGCCCGGGCCGGCGGGACGAATTCCGGCGCGTTCAGAGCAGCCGGGCGATCACGACTGACTCGGCGTCCAGCTCGATGCGTCCCGGCATGAAGGTGAAACCGGTGGCGGAGGCGGCCGGGATGTCGAAGGGCACACCCTCGACCGGCACCGGCTGGCGCCGGTCGGACAGGTTGCACACGACGGCGACCTGCCCGCGGCGCAGCACGAACCACCGGGCGTCCTCGTCGAAGGTGCAGTGCACCTTCGGCAGGGCGGGGTCGGTGAGGCCGGGCAGGGTCCTGCGCAGCGCGGTCAGCCGCCGGTGCCACTGCAGCAGCCCGGCGTGCCGGGGGACGTTCAGCTGCGACCAGTCGAGCCTGGAGCGGGCGAACGTCGCCTCGTCCTGGGGGTCGGGGATCTCGTCGGGCCCCCAGCCGTGCGCGGCGAACTCGCCGCGGCGGCCCTTGCGGACGGCGTCGGCCAGGCCCGGCGCGTCGTGGTCGCTGAAGAACTGCCAGGGCGTGGTCGCGCCCCACTCCTCGCCCATGAACAGCATCGGCGTGAACGGGGAGGTCAGCAGCAGCGCGGCCCCGACCTTGAGCAGGCCGGGGCTCAGCGTCGCGCTCGCCCGGTCGCCGACCGCCCGGTTGCCGACCTGGTCGTGGTCCTGGAGGAACGTGATGAACCGGTGGGCGGGCAGGTGGCCCGGCACCGGGCGGCCGTGGGAGCGCCCCCGGAACGTCGAGTACGTCCCGTCGTGGACGAACGCGTGCTCCATCGCCTTGGCGAGGGTGGCGAGGCTGCCGAAGTCGCTGTAGTACCCCTGGCGCTCGCCGGACAGCGCCGCCCACAGGGCGTGGTGGACGTCGTCGCACCACTGCGCGTCCAGGCCGTACCCGCCGGCTTCGCGGGCGGTGACCACCCGGGGGTCGTTCAGGTCGGACTCGGCGATGACGAACAGCGGCCGGCGCTGCTGGGCGGCGAGGCTGTGCACCGCCGTGGTGATCTCCTCCAGCAGGTGGACGGCCCGGTTGTCGGCGAAGGCGTGCACCGCGTCCAGCCGCAGGCCGTCGCAGTGGTAGTGCCGCAGCCAGCCGAGCGCGTTGTCGACGATGAACGCCCGGACCTCGTCCGAGCCGGGCGCGTCGAGGTTGACCGCGGGCCCCCAGGGCGTGACGTGGGAGTCGGTGAAGTAGGGGCCGAACCGGGCCAGGTAGTTGCCGTCCGGCCCGAGGTGGTTGTAGACCACGTCCATGATCACGCCGATGCCCCGGCTGTGGGCCGCGTCCACGAAGCGCTTGAGCCCGTCCGGGCCGCCGTAGGGCTCGTGGACGGCGTAGAGGTCCACGCCGTCGTACCCCCAGCCGTGCCGGCCGGCGAAGGCGTTGACGGGCAGCAGCTCGACCGCGTCGACCCCGAGCGCCACGAGGTGGTCGAGCCGTCCGATGGCTGCGTCGAAGGTGCCTTCCGGGGTGAACGTGCCGATGTGCAGCTCGTAGAGGACGCTGCCGGCGAGCGTGATGCCCCGCCAGGCACTGTCGGACCAGGGGAACAGCGAGTGGTCGACCAGGCGGGAGCGGCCGTGGACGCCGTGCGGCTGCCAGGCCGAGCGCGGGTCGGGCAGCTCGTCGACGTCGCCGTCGACGAGGAAGGCGTAGTCGGTGCCGTGCCCGGCCGCGGGCACGTTGACCCACCACCAGCCGCCCTCGTCGGTCATCATCTCGTGGATGGTTTCGCGACCGTCCGTGCTGGTGGCTACACCTACCGTCTTGGCATCTGGCACCCACACGCGGAAAGTGCTCATCGGTACTGTCTACCCGTTGTCGATTGCATGAGCATCTGTGATCTCGATTTCACGGCGCCGTTACAGGTGTGGTGTCGCGTATCTACCTGACGTTCCGGTTGACGTTGCGTCGAGCGGCCCTCCGCTGATCGTGCGATCGTGTGATCGCCCCGGTTTCGTCCTGCCCCATGTCTCAGGGCAGCATGGATCGGGTCCGTCCCGCCGGGGTTTCGGCTGGTTCCGGGACGGATCACGACCCGGTTGTCGCGGCTGTGTTCAAGTATTGCGGATACGCTGTGATCGTGCACATAGCGACAGCAGATGGTGCCGCCGCGTGGGGCGTGCCGGCGGAACTCGTCGTGGTGCGGCACGGGCAGAGCATCGGCAACGCAGCCCTCGCCGCGGCCGAGGCCGCCGGTGCGTTCGACACCGGTGTCACCGAGCGGAATCCCGACGTCCCGCTGTCGCCGCTCGGCCGGGAGCAGGCCGGCGACCTCGGCCGCTGGTTCGCCTCGCTGCCGCCGGAACGTCTCCCGCAGGTCGTGCTGTCCTCGCCGTACGCCCGCGCGCACGACACCGCCCGTGCCGTGCGCGACGAGCTGGCCCGCGCCGGCCACCCGCTCCCCCCGCCGCGCCTCGACGAGCGGCTGCGAGACCGTGAGACGGGCGTGCTGAACGGGCTGACCTCGGCCGCCAGGCAGGCCCGGTTTCCCGACGAGGTGCGGCGGCGGGCCCATCTCGGGGAGCTCTACTACCGGCCGCCGGGCGGTGAGTCCCTCACCGACGTGGCGCTGCGGCTGCGCAGCTTCCTGCGGGACGCCTGCCGGGAGCAGGCCGGCCGCCGGGTGCTCGTCGCCGCGCACGACGCCGTCGTGATCATGTTCCGGTTCGTTCTCGAGGGCCTGACCGAGGCCGAGCTGGTGGCGCTGAGCGGTTCGGTCGCCAACGCGTCCGTCACCCGCTGGGTGGCGGACGCCGGACGGCTGCGCCTGGCCGAGTACAACCTGACCGGCCATCTCCGGAGCGGCCGGATACCCGAAGAGCACCCGCGCGGCGGCCGTCCCGCCAGCGAGCATCCCCCCAGCGGCCGTCCCGCCAGCGGCCGTCCC
>NZ_CEVIVD010000024.1:0-4278 GCF_982290655.1 Protofrankia sp. CiP1_Cm_nod3 | reverse complement strand
GCCGGTACCGGCTGACGGCGCGGGGCTGCCCGTCCCACGGCGGCATCGGAGACCCGCACATGTCCCCGCGAACAGCGGCACGCGTCGGGAGAAGATCGGCGCGAGTTTGTCACTGTGTACGCTGACGCGGCCAAAAGCGCGCACGACAACAAACTCGCGCCGAGCATGTCCTGCGCGGGTGGTTGCGGACAGGATGCGTGCCGCCTGGCCGGCGTTCAGCTGGCGGGCTCGGTTTCCAGAACGGCGTCTTCCAGGGCGGTGTCCAGTTCCGCGTGGACGAGGTCCTCGTAGGTCTCGCGGCGCCGGATCAGCCGGACGTCCCCGCCGTCGACCAGCACCTCCGCGGGGCGGGGCAGGCTGTTGTAGTGGCTGGCCATCGTCATGCCGTAGGCGCCGGCGGTGAAGACGGCCAGCACGTCCCCGGGCCGCAGCGGCGGCAGCAGCCGGTCCTTCGCGAGGTAGTCGCTGGACTCGCACACCGGGCCCGCGACGTCGTAGCGTGTCAGGCCCGGCTGGTCGTGCTCGCCGGTACGGCTCACCGGGGACAGGCCGCCCTGCGGCCGGGCCGGCCACAGGAAGTGGAACGTGTCGTAGAAGGCGGTCCGGATCAGGTGGCTCATCCCGGTGTCGGTGATCACGACGTTCCGTGAGCCGGAGGTCTTCAGGTAGCGCACGCCGGCCAGCAGCACGCCGGCGTTGGCCGCGATCGAGCGGCCGGGCTCCATGACGACCGTGCCGCCGGCGGCCACGAAGGAGCGCAGCTTCGGCGCGATCACGGCGGCGAAGTCCGGCCATCCCGGGACGCCGGCTCCCTCGTAGTCCGCGGGGAAACCGCCGCCGATGTTGATCGTCGGGACGGGGGCGCCGTCGGCGGTCAGCTTCTCCGCCAGGGTCAGCACCTTGTCCAGGGCGTCGCCGTAGGCCCGCGGGTCGAAGATCGGGGAGCCGATGTGGAAGTGCAGGCCCGCCGGCCGCAGCCAGCGGTCCTCCACGGCCAGCCGGTACACCTCGTGCACCTGGTCGAGGTCGATCCCGAACTTGCCGCCGCGGCGCCCGGTCGTGGTCTTGGCCGGGGTGCGGGAGCCGGCCGCGACGTCCGGGTTGACCCGCACGGCCGCCCCCACCGGCAGCTGGCAGTCGGCCGCCGCCCGGGCGAGGGCGCGCATCTCACCCTCGGACTCCACGTTGACGCAGCGGATGCCGGAGCGCACCGCGTACCGCAGCTCCTCGTCGGACTTGCCCACGCCGGCGAAGACGATCCGCGGCGCGGGCACCCCGGCCAGCAGCGCCCGGTACAGCTCGCCGCCGCTGACGACGTCCACACCGGCGCCCGCCGCGGCGAGGCCGCGCAGCAGGTGGATGTTGCTCAGCGCCTTGGCCGAGAAGCAGATCAGCGGCTTGAGCTCGGCGAACGCGTCCGCCACCTGCCGCAGGTGGGTGACGAGGGTGCCGTGCGAGTACACGTAGACCGGCGTGCCGAAACGGGCCGCGATCTCCTCCACGGCGACGTCCTCCACGTACAGCACGCCGTCCCGGTACGCGAAACGATCCAATGCCTTCTCCCGGATGATGAGTCACGCACCATGGCGATCGTCGCGAGCTGGGGTGGTGCCTGCCCGCAGCACCCCGGACGGCCGGGATCCCGCGGGCAGGTGGCGGCCTGAACCTCCGGTTCACGGCCGCGCCGACAGGCACGCTCCAGCGTGCGGCTCGCCGTCGACAAGCCGGTGCGCTTGTCGTCGACGGGCCGGTGGAGGTGCCCGGGCGAGGCGGATCAGACCCACCGTCCGACGTACCCGCGACCCGGGGCGCAGGTTCAGCGCCGACCCGCCCAGAATACTGAAGCCGCCCCGGTTTGACCGCACCCCGGGCCTTTGACCGCCGCGTGCGGGCCGGCTCAGGCGCACGGCCGGCCTGTGCCGCCTCGCCGGTCCCGGCCGGCCTGTGCCGCCTGCCGCCTGTGATCCGGGCTATGAGGCGGTCCGGGCTATGAGGCCCGGCCGGCTTCGGTGGCGGTCGGGACCTCGACGAGCAGGCCGCTCTTGACGTCGTAGATGTAGCCGTAGATCGGGATACGCGCGGGGACGAGCGGGTGGCTGCGGACCCGGCGGACGTCCTCGGTCACGCTGGTGGCCTGGTCGGAGATCGTCAGCCAGTCGATGTAGTCGCCCTCACGGGCGCCCGGGCCGGTGCCGATGTCGTGGAAGCCCTGGTCGCCGAGGGCGGCGGTCTCCAGGCTGTTGGCGAGCAGGCCGCGGATCACCTCGTCGGTGAAGAACTCCATCCCGCAGTCGCTGTGGTGGATGACGAACCACTCCTTGGTGCCCAGCAGCTTGTACGAGATCACCAGCGAGCGGATCGCGTCGTCGCTGGCGCGCCCGCCGGCGTTGCGGATCACGTGGGCGTCGCCCTCGCTGAGCCCGGCGTACCTGGCCGGGTCCAGCCGGGCGTCCATGCAGGTGAGAATGGCGAAGCCCCGCGCCGGCGGCAGGGCCAGCTCGCTCTTGTCACCGAACGAGGCGGCGTACTCGGCGTTGGCCGCGATGACTTCAGGCAGAACAGACATCTGCAACGCTCCTTTGACGTGGTGACTGATCTGTTGACGTGTCTGTTGACGTGGTGACCGGTCTGTCAGCGCTACGCGGCCGGAATCCCTGTCCGGAATCCCGGTACGGCTGGAACTACGCGGTACGGCGGCTCCTCGGGAAACACGTCGGCCTCGTCGACGCAGCCGAACGTCCAGTTCGTGTCACGCGCCAGGCCGTACCGGTCGCCGCGGGAGAGCCTGGGCATCGGGAGATCTCCTTTGCCGCCGGAATACTCACGTTTGTCTACGCAGTCAGTAGACAAGGTGGACAAGAACTGTCAAGGACTCCTAAGAACTGCTCGCGGTGTGTGCCGGCCGAAGCCCGTCGGCATTATTAAGAGTGAATCTTGCGGAAACCGCTGGCTGGACAGCTCCGTGTCATTCCGGTTCGGACGGGTATGCCCGGGAAAGCCGGCCCGCCGGACGCCCGCACCGCGGGGTCGGACGCGCCGTGCCGGGCCGCGGGCTGTCCGTGCCGTCGGCCTGCCCTGTCAGGCTGCGGGGGGTGGCGTGCGGGCCGGCCGCGGCGGCCGCGGCGCGCTGGAATCCCCGCCGCGTCCACCGGGGCCGGGTGTGCGGCCGGGGCCGTCGTTGTCCGGGAGGAGGTCGTAGCCGTCGTCGTGCGGGAGGAGCAGGTGGGCCTCCCCGTCACGGATGAGGATCTTCGGACGCACCGGGCGGAGGTCCCGGGTGCGCGCTGCCGCCAGGACGGCCGCGACGGATGCGTGCTCGGCCAGTTCCCGCAGCGTGTGCGCGGTGGGCGGCAGCATCGCCAGCCGTCCCGCCAGGTGTTCGGCGAGGGCCGTGGCCGGTGACAGCCACAGCAGCCGGTCGGACTCGCCGGGTATCGGGCGGGTCCGCTGCTCGACCGGCATGGCGGCGATGAAGAAGCGGGTGTCGTACCGGCGGGGCTCCACCTCGGGAGTCACCCAGCGTGCCCACGGGCGCAGCAGGTCGACGCGCAGGCCCAGGCCCCGGCGGGCCAGCAGGGCGGCCATGCTGAGCTGCCTCTTCTCCAGCGCGAGACGGTCGGTCTCCCAGCTGGGATCGGTGACGTCGGCGACGCTGTCCGTGCCGGGCCCGGCGAGCAGCACGCCGCTCTCCTCGAACGTCTCCCGCACGGCGGCGCACACCAGGGCGCGGGCCAGCGCCGGCTCGGCGTCGAGGGCCGCGCCGACGTCCGTTCCCGTGTCCGTTCCGACGTCCGTTCCCGTGTCCGTTCCGATGGCTGTCGCGGAGTCTGTCGCGGAGCCCGTCTCGGCGGTGCCGAACCACCGCGGCTGGGCGGCGACGTCGGCCGGGTCCACCGTCCCGCCGGGGAAGACGTGCATGCCGGCGGCGAAGGCCATCGTCGACACCCGGCGCAGCAGGCAGACCTGGATGCCCGTCCCGTTCTCGGCGTCCCGGAGCAGCGCGACGGTGGCGGCGTCGCGGGTCGCGACCGCTTGGCCGTGACCGGCCTGGAAGGCGGCCGCCCGCCGGGCGAGGTCCGGCGGCACCGGCCGCCGTGGCGCGCTCAGCGGATCCCGGCGCTCCCCACCCGTCAGATCGGCCATTCGTCACATGTTAGGCCGCGCCCGGACGAGCGGCATCCCCCTCCTCGGACGGTTTCGCCGGGCTCGGTCAGGTTCCCAGGGCGGTGAACCGGACGGGCTCGCGCAGGACGGTGGCGGCGGCGGGGAGGTCGGCGA
>NZ_CEVIVD010000023.1:42272-50178 GCF_982290655.1 Protofrankia sp. CiP1_Cm_nod3 | reverse complement strand
GGCGCCGTCACGACGGGTACAGGCGGTTGTGTCGGTGGGCTGCTGACGGCCAGCGGCTCGGCCGGAGGCAGCGGAGTGCCGACGGTCGACGGCGTGGACGTGGGCGATGAGCTCACGGACGCCCTCGGAGCGGCCGACACCACCGTCTGGTTACTCTCCGGAGCCAGCGCCGTGAGGACGAGGAGCCCCAGGAGACTCGCTCCGGTGACGATTCCGGCGCTCCGGCGGTTGTGGATTCGCGCCTGGTGCAGGCGACCGCGCACCAGTCCAACAAATCCGACAATCATGGCGATTGTAGTTAATAATATACAAAAAGCCAGCATATGGTTCCCCCCATGTGTGCGTGGCCAGCGACTTTACAGGCGGGTGGATCGCGCTCGGCCGCCGGGCAGCCGCAGAAGGGCTGCCCGGGCCTGCACACATGGCGCTCGCGGGCGTGACGGCCCGCCGGGATCCCGCGCTGCCGCGGGCCCGGGTCGTCTCGGGCCTCACCGGCGCCGGTTGGACGTCCGGTCGCCCCCACCAGGGACCCGACGTTCAACCGGTACCGGTCACCGGCCGCCCGGCCCGCGGGCGTCGCGGGCGCCGTCCGCGCGGCCTGACGGGTGCTACGCGCTGACGGCGGATTCCGCCGGCAGCGGGTCGCCGAAACGCCAGCCGGGCGCGATACGGCGCTGGAAGAAGGCGCGGAACTCGCGGACGGACGGGCCGTCCGGCTTCACCCAGAGGGTTTTCTCGGGATGCCGCAGCCAGCGCAGCACGTCGATGTCGGCGTAGACGTTCCGCCGGACCGTCAGCCACATCATGCGCGCGATGAGGTGGTTGAGCGGCGCGAACAGCGGGCCGGGGAGTATTTTGCGGACAATGACCCGGTAGCCGAAGAACATCAGGTCGTCTCGGACGGGGGTGCCGCCGAGAACAATTGTCAGCAGCGGGCCGGAGCGGTCGACCGTGGCGTCCTTCTGCGTCCGGTAGAGCGACGCGGACGGCCCGATCATCTCGATGAACGCGTACGGCCGGAACCAGCGCTGGACCTTCTTCATGCCGGTTTCGTCGGCGGGCCGCAGCTGGTATTCCAGGCGGTCCTCCTTGTTCACCAGGATGGAGTACTCCAGCCGTCCCGCGCCCTTGTGCGCGACCGGGAAGTGGTAGATGTCGGAAACGTGCTCCGCGACCGGCAGCAGCGTTCCCCGGGCGGTGTAGATCTGGCCCTTGAGGTTCAGGTACTTCTTGGAGTCGGCGTAGGGCACCTCGACGAACTCGCCGACCGGTTCGGGGCCGTACCAGAACCAGATGTTCCCGGCGTGCTCCCGGACGGGGATCGCGCGCTGGCCGGCCCGCGGGGGGATCTTCGCCTGGTCCAGCCCGGGGATGACCTCGCAGCCGCCGTCGGTCCGGAACTCCCAGGCGTGGTAGCCGCACTTGATCCGGTCCTCGACCACGGTGCCGCAGCGGCCGAGGTCGGCGCCCATATGGCAGCACTGGCTGTCGACCATGCCGACCCGCCCGCTCTTCCCGCGGAAGAGCGCGAACTGGTGCGACATGAACTCGACCGGCGCCACCTGGCCCGGCTCGAGATCCTCACTGTACCTGGCGAAATACCAGCCGAACGGGTAGTCGGTCTTCTGTTCCTCGCCGAAGGACTGACCCTCAAGCAGCCGCCTGTCGTATTTCTTGAGTTGCTTCTGCCATTTCGACTTCGCCACGGATCCTCCGCGAGTAATACTTGGAGAAAAATGAATGTACACGAGAGATGGACGGCGAGATGGCCCTGTATTATCGGCCGGTCGACCGCACCGGGCGGTAACGCATGATCGACGTTAGCATGCGGCCCGCGACAGATCCCGGGGATGTCAATGCGTGACGGAAACAACAGACGACGCACGGCAGCGAGGTAACATGGTAACGGCCGTGTTTCGGACGGAGGGCACCCACCCGGGCGCAACCCGTCACCCTGCCGCGCCCCCGCGGCGGCGGGTTTCCAGCGAGGTATGATCTACCCGTCCAGGACAACGGCAAAGCGCTCGCGCGGCCGTATGTCGCCTACCGCACACCGGCACCGCCGGCACGATTGTTCCGGCTATTCCGCCGTGGCTGGAACCAGCGGAATCATGACCGTTACCGACCACCGGGGCCGGGGTCCACGTCCACCCAGTCCAGGGTGCGTTCGACGGCCTTGCGCCAGCCCGCGTAGCCGCTTTCCCGCCGGTCCGCCGACCAGCGGGGCTCGAAGCGGCGCCCCTCCCGCCAGTGGGTGGCCAGCTCACCGGTGTCCTTCCAGAAGCCCACGGCGAGGCCGGCGGCGTACGCGGCGCCGAGCGCCGTCGTCTCGGCGACCACCGGACGGCTGACGGGGACGCCCAGGATGTCCGCCTGTATCTGCATGCACAGGTCGTTGGCGGTCACCCCGCCGTCGACCCGCAGGACGTCCAGGGCCACCCCCGAGTCCAGCCGCATCGCCTCGGCCACGTCCCGGCTCTGGTAGCAGATCGCCTCGAGCGCGGCGCGGGCCAGATGGGCGCCGGTGTGGAAGCGCGACAGCCCCACGACGGCGCCCCGCGCGTCGGAACGCCAGTACGGCGCGAACAGCCCGGAGAAGGCCGGGACGAAGTAGATCCCGCCGCTGTCGGGCACCGTCGCGGCCAGCGTCTCGCTCTCGGCCGCGCTGCCGATGATGCCGAGCTGGTCGCGCAGCCACTGCACGGCCGACCCGGTGACGGCGATCGAGCCTTCCAGCGCGTACACCGGGTCGTCGTCGCCGAAGCGGTAGCCGACGGTCGTGAGCAGCCCGTGCCGGGAGGGCACCGCCCGCGTCCCGGTGTTCAGCAGGAGGAAGTTGCCGGTGCCGTAGGTGTTCTTGGCCTGCCCGGGGGCGAAGCAGACCTGCCCGACGGTGGCGGCGTGCTGGTCGCCGAGGTCGGCGGTCAGCGCGACCTCGCCGCGCAGCGGCCCGGCGGCGGTGGTCGAGCCGTAGCCGGCCGGGTCGGCCGACGGCCGGATCACCGGGAGTATCGCCCGCGGGACGCCGAAGAGCTCCAGCAGCTCGTCGTCCCAGTCGAGGGTGCGCAGGTCCATCAGCATGGTGCGGCTGGCGTTGGTGGCGTCCGTCACGTGCAGCCCGCCGCGCGGACCGCCGGTGAGGTTCCACAGCAGCCAGCTGTCCACGGTGCCGAAGACGGCCTCGCCCCGTTCGGCCGCGGCGCGGACGCCGTCGACGTTGTCGAGAATCCACGCGATCTTGCCCGCGGAGAAGTAGGTCGCCGGTGGCAGGCCGGATCTGCTCCGGATCACCTGGCCGCGGCCGTCGCGCTCCAGCGCGGCCACGATCCGGTCGGTGCGGGTGTCCTGCCAGACGATCGCGTTGTGGTAGGGCCGGCCGGTGCGCGGGTCCCACACGATCGTGGTCTCGCGCTGGTTGGTGACGCCGAGCGCGGCCAGGTCGGCGGCGCCGAGGCCGGCGTCGGCCAGCGCCGCCGCGACGACGGCGGCCGTGCGCTCCCAGATCTCCACCGGGTCGTGCTCGACCCAGCCGGCGCGCGGCAGGATCTGGGCATGCTCGAGCTGGCGGCGGGCGACCTCGTTACCGTCATGATCGAAAATCATGAAACGGGTGCTCGTGGTGCCCTGGTCGATCGCCCCGACGAAATCGCCCATCGCCGTCCTTCCGTCCCATGCGGCCGTCACCTGTGGTGGCCTCGCCCATCCGGGTGGACGCGGCCAGCGGCGACGTCCACCGGAGTAACGGCCACCGGTAGTGGCGACCGCTGGAAGTAGCCACGACGTAGGAGCATGGCCCACCGGGCACCCACGGTCCATCAGCGCGCCAGGCCGCCGGCCGCCCGGCCGGGCAGCGCGCCAGGCCGCCGGCGCGCCGTCGGATGTCCCGTGCCCGACCGGGGCGAGTATTGACATCAAGCCCACATCACACGCATTGTGGACCGTGTGCATACCGAGTCCCGCCTCGTGACCCGCGGTCACATTGATCTGTTGCGGGTCGCGTCAGCAGCCTGTCCGGGCCTTCTTTTCTTCCGTCGATAACCACACGCCCGCTCGCTGCCTGACCGCTCACGGACTGTCGCCTTCCTTCCGCAGGACGAAAGCACGTGTTTCCCGCACGTTTCGTTTCCATCCCCCCTGGGACGCGGAAGAAAAACAACGGCACGCATCCACGCCGGCCATCGCGACAGCTCCCACCCGACGACAGGAGATGCACAATGACATCCGCGCCGCCCGTGACATTCGCGTCGAGACGGCCATCCACCGGCATCCACGGACACGCGGCCGGTAGCGCCGCGTCACTGACCACCACGCTCGAGGCCTCGCCCGGCGTACCCTCCGGCCGCGGATCCGTCCTCATCCTGACCGGTCGGGACGAGACAGTCGTGTCCTTCGAGGGGCTCCGGCTGCGGCTGGCCCTCGACGGCTACACCACCACCGTCTCGGAGGAGCCCGGCGCCAGCGTGTCGACACTGGCCGAAGCACGTATCCCCGGCGCGCCCTTCATCCTGCTGGGCTCGGACATCGGCGGGCTGCGCGCGCTGACCCTGGCGGGCTCCCCGGCGCTGCGCCCGGACGGCGTGGTCCTGCTCGGGCTGCCGCTGCTGCAACGCCCGCTCAGCGCCGACGGCGGCGCCAGGAACAGCGAGGACGTCGCCGTCGACGGCGCCTACCCCTACGCCTCGGTGTACCCGGTCCCGCGGGCCCTGCCCGATCTGCCCATCCTGCTCATCCACGGGGTGGACGACCAGGTGAGCCCGCTGCCGCTCACCCAGATGATCATTCGTACCGCCCCCCGCGCGCGGCTCACCGTGGTACCCGGCCAGCACGATGTGATCACCGGGCCCGGCCACCGGACGGTGGCCGCCAGCACGCTGATGTTCCTGGAGTCACTACGACACGATCCGCCGCTCGGATGAGCGGGGAGCACGCGGGAATGCCGGCAGACGGTGCGCGTGCCGCGACGACGGTCCTTCCCGAGATTCTTTCCGAGGTCACGCCAAGGAGATCAGGGCATGTCCACCAGCACCAGCCTCGCCCCCAGCATCCGCGAGCAGTTCCGGCGGACCCCGCTGCGCGTGGCCGACCAGAAGAACGTCCCGAAACACCCTGAGCCCGAGGGATCCGTCGAGGAGATACGGCTGCACCGCAAGCAGCGGCTGGCCGCCGCCTTCCGGCTGTTCGCGAAATTCGGCTACGACCACGGTATCGCCGGCCACATCACGGCGCGTGACCCGGAGCTGCCCGACCACTTCTGGGTCAACCCGCTCGCCGTGCCGTTCGCCCAGATCAAGGTCTCCGACCTGCTGCTGGTCAGCCACGACGGCGACATCGTCATCGGCGACCGTCCCGTCAACACGGCCGCGTTCGCCATCCACTCCCAGGTGCACACCGCCCGTCCGGACGTCGTCGCCGCGGCACACGCGCACGCCCTGGCCGGCAAGGCGTGGTCGTCCCTCGGCCGGCTGCTCGACCCGATCACCCAGGACGCCCTCACCTTCTACGGCAGCCACTCGCTCTACGCCGACTTCAACGGCGTGGTCCTCGACAAGGCCGAGGGGCGCAACATCGCCGAGGCGCTGGGACCGAACAAGCTCGTGATCCTGCAGAACCACGGCTTCCTCACCGTCGGCCGGTCCGTGGAGGAGGCCGCGTGGCTGTTCGTCACCGCCGACCAGAGCGCGCACGCGCAGCTTCTCGCCGAAGCCGCCGGCCGCCCGAAGCTCGTCCGGCACGAGGTCGCCGAGCCGCTGGGCCGCAGCCGCTCCTTCGGCGGCTTCAGCTTCGCCCCCTACTGGGACGTCATCACCGCCGAACAGCCGGACCTGTTCGACTGAGCGCGCCGTGCGGATGACGCGGTTCCCGCCCGCGTCACCCGCACGGCCGTGTGCGGCCACGGGGGTGCTACGGAACTCGGCGGATCACGCCCGGCATACTGAACGACGACGGACCGACGACGAGAGGACCACCTGGTGAGCGGGCTGAGTGAGTACCTGATCGGCAAACGCGACGCCGTCCTCGCCCATCGGGAGCGGGTGACCGCCGGCGAGGCCAAGCCGCTGGCCGTCTCGGCGACCGTCACCGCGGAGGGGCGCACCGGCGTGCGCCGCATCCGGGCCCGCGAATTCCAGATCATCAGCGACAGCGGGCCGGATCTGGCCGGGCACAACCTGGGCCCGACCTCGCCGGAGATCCAGCTCGGCGTGCTGGGCAGCTGCCTGACCCACACCTACCTGATCCAGGCGGCCACCCTCGGCGTCCCCCTGGACTCCCTCGACATCGACGTCACCGCCATCTTCGACCCGCGCGCCGGCGAGCCCGGCTACGAGGACCTGCCGGTCTACCCCCACGACCTGCGCTACGCCGTACGGCTGTCCTCCCCCGCGTCCGACGAGGAGATCAGCAGGCTGCGCGAGGCGGTGGAACGCACCTGCCCGATCCTGAACCTGCTGATCAGCCCACAGCCGGTCCAGGGCACCCTCGAACGCGTCCCAGCCCTGCCCTGATCAGACGCTACGCGCCGCCCACGCCTCCCGGGTGATGGCGTAGACGACGCTCGGCCGGCCGTGGAGCGACCATGCGCCGTCGAGAGCCAGGCCGACCTTCTCCATGACCCGGCGGCTGCGGGCGTTGTCCGGATGGCAGATGGAGACGACCCGGTCGACGCCGACGTGGAGGAAGGCGAACTCCACCGCCGCCGTCCCGGCTTCCGGCGCCAGGCCCTGCCCCCAACGGTCCCGCCGTACCGTCCAGGCGACCTCGACGCCCGGCCAGCCCAGCTCCTCGTACAGCCCGGCACGGCCGATGAACTCACCGGTGAACCGGTCCCGGACGACCCACATGCCGAACCCGCGCAACGCCCAGTGGCCGAGCTGGAACGCGGCATGACGCCACACCGCCTCCTCGTCCATGGGACCGCCACCGGTGTACCGGGACATCTCCGGCTCCTGCGTCATCCGCGAGTAGGGCGTGATGTCCTCGGCACGCCAGTCCCGCAGGATCAGCCGTTCGGTGACCAGCGTGGGGATCTGCCGACCGGGGGACGGCGGTCCGAAGTGCAGGGTCACAGGGCGCTCCCGGTGGTCAGGGCGAGACGGGGCCGGGCGGACAGGGCGAGCAGGGCATGGCCACGTTCCTCGAAGCCACCGCAACCGGAGTCGTACAGCCCCACCGCGGTCCGGGTGACCGGCTCGGCCTCGGCCCCGGCGCCGATCCGGGCGAGGACCCCGCCAGCGAACATGTCCGCCGCCGCAGGTCCGAACGGTGACATCCCCGGCCGTGCCGGCAGCTCGACCGCCGCCCGGCGCATCCGGT
Source organism: Protofrankia sp. CiP1_Cm_nod3 (assembly GCF_982290655.1). Taxonomy (NCBI): domain Bacteria; kingdom Bacillati; phylum Actinomycetota; class Actinomycetes; order Frankiales; family Frankiaceae; genus Protofrankia; species Protofrankia sp. CiP1_Cm_nod3. The sequence goes on along the minus strand of NZ_CEVIVD010000023.1, from coordinate 42,867 downwards.
CCAGCGCATCCCGCGCGGACCGGATGTCACCGGCCGCGGCGTGCCCACGCGCCTCGACCGCGGTTTGATCGTCCACCTGTGTGCCCTCCTTCATGGCGTGACGACACGTGCGTGAGGTGTGCGTGACGGGTGTGTCAACGGCAGCTCATCCCGTCACAGCTGGTCGACTGTCGCGCACCGTCATGGAATGTGGCGCGTCGGCACGATAACCGGCCGACCACGCGGACGAGACACGAACAGGAGATGTCGTGGCACCGCCGAAGACCTGCACCCGTCGACCGCCCGTGGCGGCACGGATCCACCGGCACGCCTTACCCCCGACCGGGACCGACGCTGGCAGCGGTGTTCCGGCGGACGCGGTGTTGTACGCCGTCGTGGTCTACGGGCCGGAGCAGCGGCCGGTCGAGGTCCGCCTGCCGTTCCCGACCGCGGCCGCCGCGGATCACCACGCGAGAAGCCACGGGCTCGACGGCCGCGTGGTCCCGATCACCTTCCCGTTCCCCTCTCCCCGTACGGGGACCTGAGACGCAGGCCCCCTGCCGTCCGCCTGGTGAGCAGGACAGGGGGCCTCTGCCCGAACACGCGCCGGCCCGCG
>NZ_CEVIVD010000023.1:41130-41560 GCF_982290655.1 Protofrankia sp. CiP1_Cm_nod3 | reverse complement strand
CCGCGGGCCGGCGCGCGTCATCTCCCACCCGACGTCGACAAGATCGCCCCGTGGCGGGCCCTGCCCGGAACCGCCGGGCAGGGGCTCCGTTCCTTCTCCCATGAGGAGTTCGCGCTATGACTGCTGTGGTTGCCCCGGAAGCAGCGATGACGGCCCGGTTCCTGGTCCGCCCGGACGCGTTCGACAGGCTGGTCGACCGGGTGGTGGTCGAGGCTGCGGGAGACCGCGACCTCGCCATCCGGATCGTTGATCAGATGCTGGCGTTCCTGGCCGCCAGCGCGCGGAACCCGGGCGTCGGCCTGGCCCCGAGCCGGCTGGTCGACATCGGCTGGCACGTGTTCGTGCTCGACACCCGGGAGTACGCCGTGTTCTGCGACCAGGTCGCGGGCCGGTTCATCCACCACGTCCCCAACGACGACACGACGAACGA
>NZ_CEVIVD010000023.1:39609-40795 GCF_982290655.1 Protofrankia sp. CiP1_Cm_nod3 | reverse complement strand
CAGGGATCGCGAATCCCGCGGTGATCCAGGAAGGGGCCGGCATGGTGGACCTCTGGGATTCGCTTCCCGATCCGGTGCGCGAGGCGGTCGGGCGTCACCTCGGCCCGGTGGGCTCGGCGGCCGCTGTCGACGGCGGGCGGAACAACGATCTGACAGCCGTCGTGTACGGCGAGGACGGGCCGGTGTTCGTGAAAGCGGTCCGCGGAGTCAGCATGCGGATGCGCTGGCTGCGAAACGAGGTCACGGCCGGGACGCTCGCCGCCGGCATCGCGCCGGCCGTGGCCTTCGCGCAGGACGTCACCGCGGACGACGACTGGTTGATCGTCGGGTTCGAGTACCTGCCTGGCCGGTCCGCCGACCTCACACCCGGTTCGGCTGATCTTCCAACGGTCGGGCGCACGCTGGACCGGCTCGGTGGCCTGCCCGCGCCCGGGGTTGCCGGGCTGCACCAGCGGTGGACCGTGCGGGACTGGTGGAGCCGCCTGTGCGAGATCGCTCCGGACGTGGTGAGCGGCTGGGACGTCGACGTCATGGACCGATGGACGGCGCGGGCGCCCGAGGCGGTGGCAGGTGATCGGCTCGTCCACACCGATCTACACGGTGACCAGTTCGTGATCGGCGCCGGCGAGTCGATTCACGTGATCGACTGGGGGTGGCCCGCCGCGGGTGCCGAGTGGGTCGACTCCGCGTTCATGATTATCCGGCTCGTCGAGGCGGGACATTCTCCGCGGGACGCCGAGGCGTGGGCGGCAACACGAGCGTGCTGGACAGTAGCGGACGACGCGCTCACCGCCTTCGCCGCCTTCGTCGCCGGCCTGTGGACCTACCGGGCGGTGACCGGCGGGCCGGGAGCCTCGGCTACCCGGGCACGGGTGGCACGCCGGTACGCCAGATGGCGGCTTGCGGACTGATGCGAACCGCCCCGAACCGCTCATTCCGAACCTTGCCGCTTAGCCCACAGCCGATTCAGGGCACGCTCGAGCGCATCCAGGCCCTCTGGCGCCTGGCGGCACGCCCCGGTGTCGGTGACTCGATACCGGTGGCCCGCCGGTACGGATAACGGCCGTGTCGGCACGCCCGGTATGCTGAGCGCGACATGTGCCATGTCTCACATGTCGTGTCTGTCGTCCTGCGTCCGCTGTCCAGTGCGTCCGGCGTCGCTACACCGTGACCAGTCGGCTACACC
>NZ_CEVIVD010000023.1:21325-39510 GCF_982290655.1 Protofrankia sp. CiP1_Cm_nod3 | reverse complement strand
GTGGCCAGCGGTGGGACCGGTCTCGGGGGAGGCTTCTGCAGCATGCCGGGCTACCGGTTCGACGTGTTCCTGAGCTATCGGCGGGCGGGTACCGTCCTGCCATGGGTGCACAACCACTTCCACCGGATGCTCGTGAGGTGCCTGACCGACGAACTGGACCGCAAACCGGAGATCTTCATCGACGTCGATCAGATCCACGCCGGGGAGCGCTGGCCGGACGCGCTCGCCCAGGCCCACAGCCGGTCACGCCTGCTGGTGGCGGTCTGGACCCCGTCCTATTTCGGCTCGCGCTGGTGCGTCGCGGAATGGCGCAGCATGCAGCGGCGTGAGGCGCTGCTCGGGCTGAGCACGGCACCGGACACGCACCGCCTCGTGTACCCCATACGGCTCAAGGACGGTGACAGGTTCCCGCACGACGCGAAGCGCACCCAGCAGCGGGACATGAAGGACTGGAACGTCTCCTCGACGTCCTTCGAGCAGACGCCCGCCTACGCCGGGTTCGAGAGGAAGGTGGCGGAGATCGCGGAGGAGCTGGTGGCGCGGCTGGACGTGGTGCCGGACTGGCGTCCCGACCTGCCGGTCCTGCGCCCGGAGCCGGAACCGCCCCACCGCGCGGCCGTCCCGAGGCTGTGAGCACAGTGATCGGCGCAGAACGCGGCGAGCGGCGCGGAAACACGACTTGCGGCGAAAAAACACGGCGAGCGGTGCAGACAATGAGCGGTGCAGACAATGAGCGATGAGAACAGTGCCCGCTGAGCACGCGAGGAGCGGTGCGCGCACGCGCGGCACGGTGGTGACCTTCTACTCCTACAAGGGCGGGGTCGGGCGCACCTTCGCCCTGGCCAACACCGCGGCGCTGCTCACCTCGTGGGGCTACCGGACGCTGTGCATCGACTGGGACATCGACGCGCCGGGCATCCCGTTCTATCTCAGCCGATGGCTGCCCGAACCGCCCGGGACCGGCCTGGTCGACTTCATCGACGACTTCGCGCGGGGCCGCGACCCGCGGGTCGCCGACTACGTCAGCCGGATATCCCTGCCGGGGCGGGACCTACCGCTGGACCTGCTGCCCGCCGGCCCGGCCGACCGCTCCTACGTCCCCCGGGCCCAGACGATCGACTGGGCCGGGCTGTACGGCGGGAAGGACCTCGGCGCCTTCCTGGAGACCAGCCGGGAACGCTGGGTGGCGGACTACGACTTCGTCCTGATCGACAGCCGGACCGGGATCACCGACATCAGCGGGATCTGCACGGCGCAGCTCCCCGACATCCTGGTCGTGCTCTTCACCGCCAACGAGCAGAGCCTGCGCGGGGTCCTGGACGTCGTGGAGCGCGCCGAAAAGGCCCGCGACGACCTGCCCTACGACCGTTCCCTGCTGCTGACCCTCCCCGTCCCCGCGCGTTTCGATGCCCGGGAGGAGTACCGCCGGGCTCAGTACTGGCAGGAACGGTTCGGCCGGGAGCTCGCCCCGCTCTTCCGGAACTGGGCCGTGGAGCGGGCGCCGCTGGCGGGGGTGCCGGTCGAGCGGCTGCTCGGCCTGCTCACGATCCCCTATGTCTCCTACTGGAGCTTCGGCGAGGACCTGCCGGCGCTCGAGGAGGAGGACCCGACCCCGGAGAAGATCGGATACTCGCTGGAGACCCTCGCGGCCACGATCGCCCACCAGCTGGACCGCAGCGACCTGCTCGTCGAGAGCAGGGACTCGTTCGTGGACGCGGCCACCCGGCAGGGGCTGCGCTCACGCGGCGACGGCTACGACTTCGACGTCTTCATCAGTTATGACAAATATCCGGAGAGTGAACAGCTCGTGAGGTCGCTGGAGGCCCTGCTGACCCGCCGGGGCCTGCGGGTGCTCGGGCCGTCGTTCCGTCCCGGCACGGACTGGTCGCGTGCGCTGAGCACTCTGCTGGCCCGATCACGGCACCTCGTCGTACTGGTCGACAGGTACGTCAGCCGTTCCCAGAACCACGAAATCAACCGGTTCATGCGCCAGACGCTGGACGACCAGTCGGACCGCGCGGTCCTTCCCGTGCTCGTCTCCGACACCGAACCGGATAATCTCCCGAGCCCGCTCAAGCACTTCCGGTACCTGCGCATAACAGACCAGGAAGATCTTTATGGCGTCGCGGACGGAATTGCTGCCGCAATCACGGAAAGGGACCAGGGCCCGCCGGAACCCGGCTGACCACCGGCATATATCTCCTGCCGTGGAGCGCCCGCCAGAAAAGCATTAAGCGGTGAAAAGAATCACGGTGGACCGGTGGAGCGGCAGGTCGTACCGGTCGCGACAAGATGCCGATCAGGCTGCTCAGGATGATTCGTGCGATGTTGCCCGCAGGGGAGATCTGCGGGGCCGTCGGGCGTAATACGTTGACATCGTCATGGATGCAGAGACTGGCGGCGGGAATGCCGTACAACCATATGGTGAAGATTTCGTGACTCACCGGGTCGACCAGGCCAAGGACCTGATCGTCACCCAGAGTCGCCTGCGTGGTCTGCTGCGGGCGAGCCGCATGGTTGCCTCGGACCTGAGCCTGCCCGTCGTGCTGACCCGCATCGTGGAGGCCGCGTGCGATCTTGTGGACGCCCGCTACGGCGCGCTCGGAGTGATCGCCCGCGACCAGAACCTCGAGCAGTTCATCCACGTCGGCTTCGACGAGAACATGGTCCGCCGGATCGGCGACCTGCCGCGGGGCAAGGGCATCCTCGGCCTGCTCATCCGGGAGCCCTACCCGCTGCGGCTCGACGACATCACCACCGACCACCGGGCGGACGGCTTCCCCGCCGGGCATCCGCCCATGCACAGCTTCCTCGGCGTCCCGATCCGGATCGGCACCAAGGTGTTCGGCAACCTCTACCTGACGGACAAGCAGAACGCGTCCCGTTTCACCGCCGAGGACGAGGAACTCGTCCAGGCGCTGGCCGCGAGCGCCGGCGTCGCCATCGAGAACGCGCGGCTCTTCGAGGAGTCCCAGCGCCGGCAACGCTGGCTGCAGGCGTCCACCGACATCACCCGGCATCTGCTGGCCGAAGGGCCGAACCCGCTGGAACTCATCGCGCGCCGGGCCCAGGAAATCGCCGTCGCCGACTTCTCCGCCGTGCTGCTCCCCCGCGGGTCGGCCGAGGAACTCGTCGTCGAGGTCGCCACCGGCGCATACCCGGACGGGCTGGTCGGTGCGGTCGTTCCCGCCTCGGATCCGCTGGCCGGCCAGAACGGGCCGTCCATGGTGATCCCGCTCATCGCCTCCGGGGAGAGCGTCGGGGCGCTCGTGCTCGGCCGGCGGGCCGAGGGACGGCTTTTCACCGACGCCGACATCGACATGGCGTCGGGCTTCGCCGGGCACATAGCGCTGGCGCTCGAGCTGGCCCAGGCCCGCGCCGACCGCGGCCGCATCGCCGTCCTGGAGGAACGCGACCGCATCGCCCGCGACCTGCACGACCACGTCATCCAGCGGATCTTCGCCACGGCGATCGGGCTGCAGGGCCTGGTCTCGCGCACCGGCGGGGGCCAGCATGAGGACCGGCTCGCCGCCTACATCGACGACCTGGACGAGACCATCGGCCAGATCCGCACGACGATCTTCCAACTGCGCCGGCGCGGGCGCGACGACATCCCGAGCCTGCGGGGACAGCTCCTCGACATCGTCGACGACGCGACCGTCTCCCTCGGGTTCGCGCCGCACCTGCGCTTCGAGGGCGCGCTGGACTCCAGCGTGTGCAGTGTCGTCGGCGAGCATCTGGTGGCGGTGCTGCGCGAGGCCCTGTCGAACGTCGCCCGGCACGCGTCGGCGACCCAGGTGTACGTGACCGTCTGGTCCACCGACGGCCAGGTACGGCTGGAGGTCATCGACAACGGGGCCGGCGGGGTGAACCCGGAGGGCCGGGACGGCTCCAGCGGGCTGGCCAACATGCGCAGCCGGGCGGAGGAGCTGGGCGGCAGGTTCATCGTGTTCTCCCCCGCCTCCGCCGGCACCCGGCTGTCCTGGTCCGCCCGGACCCAGGCGCCGGACACGTCGGACGAGCCAGGCAAGCTGGACGGGCCAGGCGGACCGGACAAGCCGGACGGGCCGGACGGGCCGGATACCGCCGATGGCCCGTGTCGCCCGAGCGGCACAGGCCGTACCGAGTGACACGGAACCGTCCAGCGGTACGAGGCCACCAGCCCCGCCGGACGGCGCCCAGCCGCCGTCCGGCGGCCGGGCGCAGGGCGGGCGTCCGCGCCCGTCAGGCGGCTGGGCGCAGCGCGGGCGTCCGCGTGCCGCCCGCCAGCTCCACCACCGCGTCCAGCTCCTCGAAACCGGACGTGCGATGGCTGATCAGCAGCACCGTCCGGCCGCGGGTGACGTCCAGGATCGTGCGCATCACCGCGGCCTCGGTCACCGGGTCGAGATGAGCGGTGGGCTCGTCCAGGACGAGCACCGCGGGGTCGGCCAGCAGTGCGCGGGCGAGCAGCAGCCGCTGGCGCTGCCCGCCGGACATCCGCTGCCCGTCCGCGCCGACCCGGGTGGCCAGGCCGTCCGGCAGGCCGGCGGCCCAGTCGCCGAGCCCGACCCGTCCGAGGACGCCGGTGAGCTCGGCCTCGGCCGCGTCGGTACGGGCGATCAGCAGGTTCTCCCGCAGCGTCGCGTCGAACACGTGCGCGTCCTGGGTCATGCCGGTGACGCGCCGGTAGAGCTCGTCGGTGGCGACGTCGCGCAGGTCGACACCGCCGACGAGGACTTCGCCCGCCTGCGGGTCACGCAGGCGCAGCAGCAGGTCGGCGACGGTGCTCTTGCCCGCGCCGCTGGCGCCGACGAGCGCGGCCCGGGTACCGGCGGGCAGGTGGAGGCCGAAGCCGTCGAGCACCGGCGGACCGTCCGGGGCGTACCGCAGCACGACATCGCGCATCCGGACCTCAAGCGGCCCGTCGGGCAGCCGCCGCGGGTGGGCCGGCTCGCCCACCAGCGGCTCTCGGTCGAGGACGGCGAACACCCGGGCCGCCGACGCCCGGGCCTCGGCGAGGGCGGCGAACGCGGTGGTGAGCCCCGCCAACGGCTCGAAGGCGGCGACCGTGGTGAGCACGGCCACCCCGAGCATCACTCCGGACAGCGCCCGCTGCCCCACCGCCGCCACCCCGACGGCGCTGACCGCCGCGAGAGTCAGGCCCGCGGCGAACGTCGCCGCCGCGCTCCCCCACGCCGGTGACCCGCGCCAGGACGCCGCCAGCCGGGTTATCTCGCCATCTCGGCGGCGCACCCGGGCGAGCCGGGCGGGCGCCGCGCCGAACGCCACGATCTCGTCCAGCCCGTCCAGCATGGCGACGATCTCGATGTCCCGGCGGGCCCGCGCCGCCGCGGTGGCCGTGACCATCTCCTGGGTACGGCGGCCGGTCACCGGCCCGGCCAGCACCGCGGCCACCGCGAGCCCGAGCGCCAGGACGCCCCCCGCGGGCGGCGACACAACGACAGTCATGATCACAGCGCCGGCACAGGCGAGCGCCGCGGACGCGGTGGGGGCCACCCCGCGCAGCAGCGACTCGCCGACCCCGTCCACGTCCGCGGTGAACCTGCGCAGCAGGTCCCCACGGCGGTGGGTGCCAAGGGCGGCGGGGGCCAGCGGCACGAGCCGGGCGAACACCTCCGCGCGCAGCCTGGCCAGGCCGCGCAGGGCCGCGTCATGGGTGACCAGGCGCTCGACGTACCGGAAGACCGGCCGGCCGAGCCCGAACGCCCGGACCGCGACGATCGCGACCATCAGGGTCAGCACCGGCGGCCGCTGCGACGCCCGGACGATCAGCCACGCCGACGCGGCGGTCAGTCCGACACCGCACCCCAGCGAGACGGCCCCGGCGAGGATGCCGAGGGCGAACCGTCGCCGGGCCGAGACGAACAGCTCCAGTGCCCGCCGGTGGGCGCTGGCCGGCCGGGGCCGGGCGCGCGTGTCCGCCAGCGGGACGGACGCGACGCAGCCGCCTTCCGGTATGTCCGCGTCCTTCGGGTTTGTGTCTTCCGCGTCTGCGTCTCCCAGCCGGACGGATGCGCTCACCGGCGGGACGGATGCGACGGCCGGCCGGAGAGGCAGCGCTGGCGATGGGACGGACAGCGCCGGACGGAGAGCGGGTGGGAAGGCCCGGGCGGGCGGGGCGTCGGCGGCCACCCGGCCCGCCGCGATCGTGACGACCCGGTCGGCGACGTCGGCGAGCGCGGCCGAATGCGCGACGAGCACCACCGTCGCACGGCCCCGCAGCGCCGCGACGGCCGCGGCGACCCGCTCCTCGGCGGCGGCGTCCAGGCTCTCCCCGGGCTCGTCGAGCAGCACCAGCGGTGCGTCCCGCAGGAGCACCCGGGCGAGCCCGACCCGGCGCAGCTCACCCGCGGACAGCTCACCGCCGTCCTCGCCGACGCGCTGGTCCGCCGGGGGCGCGCCGGCCGCGGCGAGCGCGGCGGCGACCTCGGCGGCCGGCGCGCCGGGACGTCCCAGCCGCGCCTCGTCGGCGACCGTGCCGCCGCAGACGGCGTGCGGCCGCTGCGGCAGCCAGCCGACCCGGGCCTGCCAGCCGGCCGGGTCGATCTCGGCGAGATCGACGCCGTCCACCAGCACCCGGCCGCGCGCGGGGCGCAGCGCCCCGCGCAGCAGCGCCAGCACGGTGCTCTTGCCCGCGCCGCTCGGCCCGACCAGCGCGACGATCTCACCCCGGCGGATGTCCAGGTCGACCTGCCCGGTGCCGCGCAGGTCGACGCCGTCCAGCCGCAGGGTGCCGAACCGGGTGGGCGCCAGGCTGGATGGCCTGGCGGCGCCGCCAGCGCGGCGCTGGGGCGGCCCGACGGCGGCGTGGCGTCGATCACGTCGAGCGCGGCGGCGGCGGCGGTCAGCCCGGACACGGTCGCGTGGTACTGCGCCCCCACCTGCCGCAGCGGCAGGTACACCTCGGGGGCGAGCAGCAGCACCAGCAGTCCGGCGCCCAGATCGAGCGAGCCCGAGACCAGCCGCAGCCCCACCGACACCGCCACCAGCGCGACCGACAGCGTCGCGAGCAGCTCCAGCACGAACGACGACAGGAACGCCCAGCGCAGCGCCGCCATCGTCTGCCCCCGGTAGGCGTCGGTGATCCGGCGGATCACCGCCACCTGGGGCCGCGCCCGGTTGAAGATCCGCAGTGTCGGCAGGCCCTCGACGACGTCGAGGAAGTGCCCGGACAGCCGGCTGAGCACCGCCAGCTGCCGGTCGGTGCGGTTACGGGTGGCCAGCCCCACCAGCACCATGAAGACCGGTACCAGCGGCAGCACCACGGCCAGGACCGCCGCCGAGGCGAGATCCGCGCCGGCGATCCGGGCCAGCACGAACGGCGGGACGACCACGACCATGACCAGCGCGGGCAGGAAGCGGGTCAGGTAGGCGTCCATGCCGTCCAGGCCGGCGCCCGCGGTGACCGCGAGCGCCCCCGCTCCCCCGTCACGATCACGATGGTCACCGCCGGTGCCGGCGGCGGCTCCGCCACGATGGTTACCATCGGTGACAGAGGCGACTCCGCCGGCCGTCCGGTCGACGACCGCGCCGAGCATGGCCTGGCGCAGCCCGGCCGACACCGCCGGGCAGGTGCGCTCGGCGGTGCGCTCGGACAGCCAGACCACCGCCGCCCGGGCGGCGGCGACCAGGACGAGCAGCGCGACGACGCCCCCCGTCCCGGTGAGCGCGCCGACCGCCACCTGCTGGCCGGTCACCACGACGTCGGCCAGCACGGTCCCCTGGACGATCACCAGGGCGGCCGAGGCGGCCGCGAGCGCCCCCAGCCGCAGCAGGTAGCCGCGCAGGGCCGGGGTGACCCGCAGCAGCCGCGGATCAACCGGCTTCATCAGACCCCACCAGCCGCCGCCGGAACACCCAGTACGACCACGCCTGGTAACCGAGGACGACCGGAGTGAACAGCACCGCCACCCACGTCATGATCGTGAGTGTGTAGTGCCCGGAGGCGGCGTCGCTGATGGTCAGGCTGTTCTCCGGCGCGCCGAGCGCCGGCAGCGCGTTCGGGTAGAGCGCGACGAACCAGCTCGCCACCATCAGCGCGATGGCACCGGCCGTGCCGGCGAACGCCCAGCCGTCCCGCTCGTTGAACCAGGCCGCCGCCGCGCCGCCGAGCGCGGCCAGCGCCAGCGCCGACACCGCGGCCACCAGCACCCCACCGCGCAGCGCGACCGTCCAGCCGGCCAGCCCGGCCAGCGCGGCCAGCGCGGGCGGGATCAGCACCCGGGTGACCTGGCGGGACCGGGCCCGGATCTCACCCCGGGTCTTCAGCGACAGGAACACCGCCCCGTGCAGGACGCACAGCAGCGCTGTGGTCACCCCGCCCAGCAGGGCGTACGGGTTCAGCAGGTCGAAGAACCCGCTGGTCACCTGATGGTCGGGGGTCATCTCCAGGCCACGGACCATGTTGGTGCAGGCGACGCCGAACAGCAGCGCCGGCAACGCCCCGCCGAACACGATCCCGCGGTCGCACCAGGCCCGCCCGGCCGCCGTGGTGGCCTTCCCCCGGTATTCCAGGGAAACCCCGCGGACAATCAGCGAGAGCAGAATGAGGAAAAGCGCCAGATACGCTCCGCTGAACAGGCTCGCGTACCATTCCGGAAAAGCGGCGAACATCGCACCGCCGGCGGTGAGCAGCCACACCTCGTTCGCGTCCCAGACCGGGCCGATGGTGCCGAGCACCGCCCGGCGGTCGGTCTCGTTGTCACGGCCGATCACCGGCAGCAGGGCCGCGACACCGAAGTCGAAGCCCTCCAGGACGAAGAAGCCGACCCACAGGACGGCGACGAGCACGAACCAGAACTCCTCAAGCATCGCCCTACTCCTGATCCCGGGATGTCAGTAGGCCAGTGACGGCAACGCCTCGCCGGGCCGCGCTTCGCCGTCGACGGTCACGGTCGGGCTCAGCTCCGGGATCTCGTGCGTGCCGTGCCGCAGGAACAGGCGCAGCGCGACCGCGGCGAGCGTGCCGTAGAGAACGGTGAAGCCGGCCAGCGTCAGGACCACCGCGGTGGTGGAGACGTTCGGGGAGACCGCGTCGGAGGTGCGCAGCAGGCCGAACACCGCCCACGGCTGGCGTCCCATCTCGGTGAAGATCCAGCCCGCGGTGTTCGCCGCGTACGGCAGCACGGTGGCGCCCACGAACGCCAGCAGCACATGGCGTCCGCCGGGCAGCCCGCCGCGGCGCATCCGCCACAGGCCGAAGGCCGCCAGCGCGAAGTAGGCCCCGCCCAGCGCCATCATGATCCGGAAACTCCAGAACGTGACTCCCATGACCGGCGTGTAGTCGCCGGGGCCGTACTTGGCGACCGCGGCGGCCTGCAGGTCGTTGACCCCCTCCACCTCCGCGGTGAAGGAGTTCGTGGCCATGAACGACAGCATGTAGGGGATCTTGATGTCGACCTTGTTCTCGCCGTGGGAGACGTCCCCGTAGGCGAACAGGGACCAGCCCGCGCTCTTCTCGGTGTCCCACAGCGCCTCGGCGGAGGCCATCTTCATCGGCTGCTGCCTGGTCATGACCTGGCCCTGGAAGTGCCCGGAGAGCAGCACCCCCACCGACGCCACGGCACACACGACCAGGCCCAGCCGCACGGCCCGCCGGTGCAGGTCGACCTGCTGCCCCTTGCGCAGGTGCCAACAGGACAGCCCGACCAGCACCGCACCCCCGGTGAGCAGCGAGGCGGACAGCACGTGCGGGAAGGTGACGATCTGCGTCGGGTTCGTCAGCGCCTGCCAGATCGAGGTGAGCTCGGCCCGCCCGGTCTCCGGGTTGATCCGGTAGCCGACCGGGTGCTGCATCCACGAGTTCGCCGCCAGGATGAAGTAGGCGCTGATCACGGTGCCGAGCGAGGCCAGCCAGATGGTGGCGAGGTGGACGCGCTTGGGCAGCCGGTCCCAGCCGAAGATCCACAGGCCGAGGAAGGTCGACTCCAGGAAGAAGGCGATCAGCGCCTCCATCGCCAGCGGCGGGCCGAAAACGTCCCCGACAAAGCGCGAGTAATCCGACCAGTTCATTCCGAACTGGAATTCCTGAACGATTCCGGTGACCACTCCCATGGCAAAGTTGATGAGCATCAGCTTGCCCCAGAAACGGGTCAGGCGAAGCCATTCGACACTGCCGGTCCGGACCCATGCGGTCTGCATGCCGGCGACCAGCAGCGAAAGTCCGATCGTCAGTGGGACGAACAGGAAGTGGTAGACGGTGGTGATCGCGAACTGCCAGCGGGCAATCGTGTCCTGACTCATCTGTGTTCCTGGTTCATCGGTGTTCCTTTCAGCGACCGGGGAACTCCGGCCGCCGGCGGCGCGGACGCGTGGCCGCGCCGCCGGCGGCCCATGAAGGCTGGGCAGGGCGGATCAGGGGCCACGCGAGGAAACGATCGCGCCGCCCCCGGCCCGGGCCGGGTCTAACGGACAACAGCGACCGGGCACGGAGCGTGTGTGACGACCTGGTGGCCGACCGACCCGAGCAGCAGCCCGCCGAACCCGCCACGGCCACGGGCGCCGACCACCAGCAGCTGGGCCGACCGGGCAGCCATGATCAGGCCATGCGCCGCCGAGCCGGCCACCAGCACGGCTTCGACGGCGACATCGGCGACAGCCGCACGGGTGGCAACCGCACGGGTGGCAACCGTTTCGGTACGGCCCGCCAGCCCCCGCTCGAGGGCCGTGTCGAGAGTGAGACGGGCAGCTTTCTCCAGCACCGCCTCGTCGAACGCTGGCAGGTCGAACGCTGGCAGGTCGGCGGGGCCCAGCGGCGGCTCCGGCAGCCAGCAGTGCGCGACCCGCAGCGGGACCCGACGCAGCCCCGCCTGGACCGCCGCCCACCGCAGCGCGGCCAGCGAGCCCTGCGAACCATCGACACCGACCAGCACCGGACGGCCGTCCGGCCGTGGTGGCGCCGGCCCACGCACGACGACCACAGGAACAGCCGCTTCCTGCGCGCACCGCGCGGTGACCGAACCGACGAACATCCGACGCATCCGGGCGAGCCCCCGGGCACCGACGACGAGCATCAGCGCGTCCCGGGACTCCTCCACGAGGGCGTCCGACGGCGAGTCGTAGACGGTGCGCTCGACGACGTCGACCGCGAGGCCGTCGAGCCCCGCCCGCCGGACCGCGTCGTGCAGCACCTGCGATGCCGCGCGCTCCAGGTCGTCGACGCCGACCGACGGCGAGATGTCGTCGACCACCCGGGGGCGCCCGCCCGGGCCCCAGGCGAGCACCGCCCGTATCCGCCTGCCGGTCAGCCCGGCGTGGGCGCGGGCCCAGCGCAGGGCCGACTCCGCGTCAGCGGAGGCGTCGATCCCCACCACGATGTCGGATGTCGTCTCCACACCGTTCACGCTCGCAGCGCCCGGCGACGCGGACGAGAGCGATTCGGGTAGACCACGGGACCGAAGGTCCCGCGCGTCCGGGCCGGCCTGCCAGAGCGGGCCACAAGCCCCGCCAGGCCGTGCGGCCGGACCCGACAGGCTGGTGGAGGCCCGCCGGCAGGCCTGCCGCCAGGCCTGCCGGCGGGCTTGTCAGCAGGCCTGCCGGCGGGCTTGTCAGCAGGCCTGCCGGCGGGCTTGGCCGGCGGGCCTGGCGGTGGGCTAGCCGGCGAGCTTGGTGGCGAAGACCGCGGCCTGGGTCCTGCTGGTCAGGCCGAGCTTCTCCAGGATGGACGAGACGTTGTTCTTGACCGTCTTCTCGGCCAGATGGATTCTGCTGGCGATCTGGCGGTTGGTCAGCCCCTCGGCGATGAGGCCGAGGATCTGCCGCTCCCGCTCGCTCAGCGTGGACAGCAGGCGGTCCTCCGGTGCCCCGTCGCGCAGCCGGGTCAGCACCCGCTGGGTGACGGCGGGGTCGAGCATGGACTGGCCGGACGCGACCGTGCGGACCGCGCCGATGAGATCATTGCCTCTGATCTGCTTGAGTACGTAACCGGCCGCGCCCGCCATGATGGCGGCGAACAGGGCCTCGTCGTCGTCGTGGGATGTCAGGATCAGGCAGGGCACCTCCGGTGTGCCGGAACGGATGTCGCGGCACACGTCGATGCCGCTGCCGTCGGGCAGACGGGCGTCGAGGATGGCGACGTCTGGACGTAGCGCCGGGATGCGCCGCAGGGCTTCGGCCGCGAGACCGGCCTCCCCCACGACCTTGATGTCGCCCTGGCTTTCCAGTAGCTCGCGCATCCCGCGCCGGACGATCTCGTGATCATCGAGAACGAAAACGCGGACAGGCTCCACCGGACCGACGATACGCGCGGCGACGTCCTGACGACCATGAAACGAGGGCATCGGGACATGACCGGTCCAAGGGCATACCGTCGTAGTGGTGACTAGCACCGACACCCTGCTCAGGGACCTTGCCCGCGGGATCGTCGAGGCGGCCGGCCTGGCTCCGTCGATCCACAACACCCAGCCGTGGCGCTGGCGGGCGACGGACCGTGATCTGTATCTCTTCGCCGACACCTCCCGCCAGCTGCGCGTCGCTGACCCGGACGGCCGGCAGCTCCTGCTCAGTTGCGGCGCGGCCCTGCTGCACGCCCGCCTCGCCGTCCACGCCGCCGGGCTCGTCCCCGATGTGACGCTCTTCCCGGCCGGGGACGACGACCTTGGCTCCGGGCCGCTGGCCCTGATCCGGATCACCGGCAGCGCGCCGGCCGGCCCGCGGGACGAGGCGCTGCTGGCGGCAACGCACCATCGGCGCACCGACCGCAGGCCCTTCGACCCCCGCCCGCTGGAACCGGAGCACCTGCGGACGCTGCGGCTGGCCGCCGAGGCGGAGGACGCCTGGCTGGTGTCCGTGGACGACACCGACCTGCGGATCGACACCAGTGTGCTGATCTCCCGCGCGGACTGGCTGGAGAACCACGACCCGGCCTACCGGGCGGAGCTGGAGTCGTGGAGCCGGACGGCCCCGCAGGCGCGGGACGGTATCCCCCGGGACGTGGTGATCGGCTCGGACCAGCCGCGGCAGTCCGAGTTCGCCGTCCGTGACTTCAACGTGGTCGGCGAGCCCGGCCTGCGCCTGGAGCAGACCGGGGTGGAACGTCCCGTCGTGCTGCTGGTCGGTACCGACGCCGACACCCCGGCCGACCGGCTGCGGGCCGGCCAGGCCATGGAACGGGTGCTGCTGACCGCGGCCGCGCGTGGCATCGCGACGTCACCGCTGGGCCAGGCCGTCGACCTCGAGGTGACCCGGGAGCTGCTGCGGCACTCGGTCGGCGGCCTGGGGCACATCCAGATGATCATCAGGGCCGGTTACCCGCTGCCCGGCGCCGAACCGCTGAAGGCGACCCCCCGCCGGCCGGTCGACGACATCCTGTGGTTCGCCTGAGGCGGACGCACCCGGCCGGGCACCGGGGAAGCAAGCCGGCCGGGCACCGGGGAAGCAAGAGGGTGAGGTGCCGGCCGCGCAGGTCGCCTCTCGGCGCATGGTCGCTCGCAGCGACAAAGGGTTGAGCCCGGGGGCCATGTCACGGCCGGCAGGAATACCTTACCGGCCCGGCGGCGTTTCCGGCGGCAACTGGGAAGATCCTCACGAGCCCGGGGAGTTACCTCCCGTGTGACCCTCTCCCGATCCCTGCCCCTGTCCGTTCTCGACGTGGTGCCGGTGGTGTCCGGTTCGACGCCGGCCCAGGCCGTGCGCAACACCCTCGACCTCGCCCGCCGGGCCGAAGAGCTCAACTACCACCGGTACTGGCTGGCCGAACACCACGGCATGCCCGGCATCGCCAGCTCGGCGACGTCCATCCTGATCGGTCAGGTCGGCGCGGCCACCACGAGCATCCGGGTCGGCTCGGGCGGGATCATGCTGCCCAACCACGCACCGTTGATCATCGCCGAGCAGTTCGGGACGCTCGGGGCGCTGTTCCCGGGCCGGGTGGACCTCGGCATCGGACGGGCCCCGGGCACCGACTCCGCGACCGCGCAGGCCTTGCGGCGCTCGAGCGGGCCGGTGTCCGCCGACGACTTCCCCGCGCAGCTCGCCGAGCTCGTCGCCTTCCTCGGCAACTCCTTTCCCCCCAGCCATCCGCTCCGGACGGTGACCGCCGTCCCACACGGTGAGACACCACCGGTGTGGCTGCTCGGCTCCAGCGGGTACAGCGCGCAGCTCGCCGGCTACCTCGGCCTCCCGTTCGCCTTCGCGCACCACTTCAGCCCGGTGAACACGCTGCCGGCGCTGGCGCTGTACCGCTCGTCGTTCCGGCCGGCCCCGGGGCGGGAGCGGCCCTACGCCATGGTCGCCGCCGCCGTCATCTGCGCGGACACCGACGAGACCGCGCACTGGCTCGCCGGGCCGACCCGGCTGGCGATGCTGCGGCTGCGCCAGGGCCATCCGGACGTCTTCCCCACGCCCGAGCAGGCCGCGGCGTACCCCTGGACGCCCGCCGAACGGGCCGCCGCCGACGGCGTGGCCGCCTCCCACATCGTGGGGTCACCGGAGACGGTCCGCGCCAGCCTGGACGCCCTGATCGACGCGACGGAGGCAGACGAGATCATGATTGTGACGAACGCCCACCCGCACGACGCGCGGATCCGCTCCTACGAGCTGATCGCCGAGTTCGCCGGCCTGCCCGGGCTGCCCGCCCCGCGCGAGCCCCTGTCCGCCTGACCCCCGCCGTCTTCCCGGACGTCGCTCTGGCCCCGCCGTCTTCCCGGACGTCGCTCTTCCGGGCGCCGGTTTCCCGGGCGTCGCTCTTCCGGGCGCCGGTTTCCCGGACGTCGGTCTCCCCGGACGTCAGGACCGGGCGTCCGGAGACGGCCTCAGGGCGTCAGGCCCGCGGCGCTGACGTAGGCGAGGCTGAACTGGGAGTCGGCGCGGCTGCCGTCGGGGTCGAAGCAGACGACCCTGGTCGTCACGTCCCCGGCCGCTCCGGTCGGCGGCGACGCCCATTCCGCTATCGCGCAGCGGCGGGTCGGCTCGCCGTACGGCGTGACCTGGACATGGTCCGGCGCCCGGCCGACACCGGGATAGAGGATCTCGTAGACCCCGGTCGCGACGTGCCG
This sequence comes from Protofrankia sp. CiP1_Cm_nod3, assembly GCF_982290655.1. Lineage (NCBI taxonomy): Bacteria > Bacillati > Actinomycetota > Actinomycetes > Frankiales > Frankiaceae > Protofrankia > Protofrankia sp. CiP1_Cm_nod3. The sequence goes on along the minus strand of NZ_CEVIVD010000023.1, from coordinate 24,514 downwards.
GACCGTGTTCGTCTGCTTCGCGCTGTTGGCGGAGTAGCGGGGCCACACCTCGACGGTCCGCCCCAGCGGCGGCTGCAGGATCCGCCCGGTGCCGGCCTCCTCCAGGCCGGTGAAGGAGTGCCCGAACGCCGCGTTCTCCACCGGGATCACCGTGTGCTGGTTGCCGTACACGACGACGAACGGCGAGTCCGTCCAGGTCTGCCCGTTCGCGCACCCGACGAAGATGGTCTGGCGGTCCTCGTGCACCTCCCGGCCGAGCGCGCTGCATCCCACCGTCGTGGAACCGACCGAGTTGACCTGGAGGTTGTTGCCGGTGCGGGCGTAGAGCCTGCCGATCAGGTCGATCGAGTAGCGGCCGATGCCACGCCAGTTGATCTCGATGGTGCCGGGGCCGGCGAGGCTGTAGCTGTTGTCCGGGCGGACCTGCTGCTGGCTCGGCGCGTCGTCCCGGAAGTAGGCGTACGGCTCGCTGGGTGCCGGGCGGTGGGACGCCGGCGCGAACGTGAACAGCGCGGTGAACCGGGAGTCGACGTAGGCCCCGGTGAGCTTCCGGCAGGCCAGGGTGACCTGCTCGTCCGGGCCGGACGGCGCCCAGTCCTCGGCATGGCAGTGCACCGGCGCGTCACCGACCGCGGTCACCACCGCCGCGCCCCGTCCGCCGGGCACCCCGACACCCGGGAAGATCGCGCTGTAGCGGCCCGTCCCGCGGCGGATCACCGTCGCCTTCGCCTGCCTGGTGCCCGCGGCCGACTGCCAGCTACCGGCCTGGACCTCGGCCGCCGGCGTCCGCGGGGCGCCGATGGCGGCAGCGGCATCGTCCGAACGCAGAAAACCCCACACCGGCGTGGTGGGATCCGCGGTCGGCACGGACGCGGGCCGGCCGCTGGCGGAGCCCTTCGGTGAATCCGAACTGCCGCATCCCACCGCCACCAGTGCGGCAGCGGCCGTCACGGCGACCAGCACACGGACGGCCAGCGGAAACAATCGTCGCGGCTGCGGCATACGGGCAGCATGCCATGCCCCCTGAAAGGGGAAAGCCGGGAGTCAGTGACACGACCAGCGGAGTACTTTTGGATGGGCCGGCCAGGGGCGGCCACGGCTTTCACCGGATACCCGCATACCCGCGGGCACCGGCGCAGGCCGGTCCGGATGCCGGCGGCGCCGGCTGTTGTGAACGAGCCATGAACGAAACACCCCGGGCCCGCCCCGGGACACAACCCGCTGTGGGGGTGGATCAGACGATGGCGCCGCCGGACGCGGCCACGGACGTACGGACCACCGCGCTGGGCCCGGACGACCCCGCCCAGCTCGGCTCGTACACCCTGCTGGGCAAGCTCGGCGAGGGCGGGATGGGGACCGTCTACCTCGGGCGCTCCGAGACCGGCCGGCTGGTGGCCATCAAGGTGATCCGCGCGGACGTGGCCGGCGACGACGAGTTCCGGTCCCGGTTCCGGCTGGAGGCCGAGACGGCCCGCCGGGTCGCCCGGGTGTGCACCGCCGAGGTGCTCGACGCCGAGCCCGACGCCGAGCGGCCGTACCTGGTCACCGAGTTCATCGAGGGCAGGACGCTGGCGAGGTTCGTCGCCGAGAGCGGCCCGCTGTCGGCGGCGAACCTCGAGCAGCTCGCGGTCGGCGTGGCCGCGGCCCTGACCGCGATCCACAGCGCCGGCATCGTGCACCGCGACCTCAAACCGTCCAACGTGGTGCTCTCCCCCTTCGGGCCCCGTGTGATCGACTTCGGGATCGCGCGGGCGCTGGACTCGGCGAGCAACCTCACCGGCAACCTCCAGCAGCTCGGCACCCCGGCGTTCATGGCGCCCGAGCAGATCCAGGGCGAGACGGTCACCCCGGCCGTCGACATCTTCTCCTGGGGCGGGCTGGTCACCTTCGCCGCGACCGGCCGTTATCCCTTCGGGGACGCGTCCGCGCAGGTCCTGCTCTACCGGGCGGTCAACGAGGCACCCCAGCTGGACGGGCTGGACCCGCCGCTGCGCGAGATCGTCGCGGACGCGATGGCCAAGGCCCCCGCAGCCCGGCCGACCGCCCAGCAGCTCATGCTGCGCCTGCTCGGCGAACCGTCGTCGGTGGCGGAGATCGACCCCGAGGCGACGGTCATCCAGGTGCTGGACGGCTGGAAGTTACCCTCCGCCGACGGGACTGGCGGTGCCGGCACCGGCGGCGACAGCAGCGCGACGGCCGCCGGCCGGGAGCCGCGGCCGGCGGCCACCGTACGCGGCAGCAGCCGGGCGCCACGCGACGGCGGCCGGCGGATGGCGCTGGTGGCCGCCGGCGCCGCCGTCGCGGTGCTGGCGACGGTCGGCGGGGTGCTGGCGCTGGCCTCCGGCGGCTCGGGCACGGACGGCGAGCGGACGAAGGTCGTCGACATCCTGCCGAAATCCGACGTCGGCCTCGGCGACGACACCCTGGTCTACTCCAGCGAACAGGACGGCCTGCGGGCGGTCTACAGCCTGCGGGCCGGCCCGGACGGCAGGCCCGGACAGCCGAAGAAGCTGACCGGCGACGACGCGAAGCCGGCCGCGCTCCCGGTGATCGTCGGGCCGCAGCGCAGGACCGTCCTCTACACGGTGATCGACTCCTCCCCCAGCCTGGTCGCGATCGCCGCGGACGGCAGCGGCGCGCCGATGCCGCTGTTCACCTCCGGCCCGGCGGCGGAGCTCGCGATCGCGCCGGACGCCCGGGCGTCGGTCGACCCGACCGGGAGGTTCGTCGTCATCAAGGCGGTGCGCGGGCCGAACGACGGCGGCACCGGGCTTACGTCGCGGCCGTCGACGGCTCCAGCGTCCGCAGGCTGAACGTGCCGGCCGGCGCCACCGACCCCTCCTGGTCGCCGCTGGGTGACCGGATCGCGTTCTTCGTCGGCGCGAACGGCGTCGACGGCGGCGCGCTGTTCACCATCGACGCCGACCCGGCCGCCGCCGGCGCGAAACCCGTCCCGCTCACCGCGGGCACGGAGGGCTTCGACGCGGACCCGTGCTGGTCACCGGACGGCAAGAAGGTCGCCTTCCGTCGCGCTTTCGACTCGAACCTGGCCGAGACGGACGTCTTCGTCATGGACGCGAGCCCGGGCGCCACCCCGCTGCGGCTGACCGAGGCCCCCGGCCGGGACCAGGACCCCACGTTCGTGGCCGGGGACGGCAAGAGGATCGCCTTCACCAGCCAGCGCGACGG
>NZ_CEVIVD010000023.1:16551-20479 GCF_982290655.1 Protofrankia sp. CiP1_Cm_nod3 | reverse complement strand
CCTGGAAGCTGCCCGGACCTCGGTCAGGGATGTGACGGGCGGACCGTCAGGACGGCGTCGGCTTGCGCTTGGCGGTCTTCGGGTCCATCCGGCGGATCAGGATGGCCGTGACGATGACGCAGATCACGCCGATCGCCACGCCGCCGGCGATGTCGATGCCGTATGCCCGCGCGGTGTGGTCGAAGAACGGGTCGTCGACGACCTTGGGGTTGAGCGGCTTGCCGTCGGGGCGATGCTCACGGGCCAGGCTGATCGCGTTCAGGTCACCGACCGAGGACAGTGCGGCGTAGCCCCAGCGGGCCGGCGCGACCAGGCTGACCTGCTCCAGGCCGGGCTTGCCGTGCACCGGCAGGATGCCGCCGCTGAACACGAGCTGCGCCATGGTGAGCAGGACGAGCAGCGGCATGGTCTTGTCCGCGTTGTCGACCAGGGCGGAGATGAGCAGCCCGAGCATGGCCGACGCCAGCGACACCACGATCACCGCGAGCAGGCACTCGAGCAGGGGGTTGCCCAGCACGACCGCTGTGTCGGGCTCCCGGCGGACCAGGCCGATCAGGGTGAACGGGATCGCCTGCAACGTCGTGATCAGGGCCAGTACGACGATCTTCGAGCCGATGTAGGCGGTCCGGGACAGCCCGATCGCCCGTTCCCGCCGGTAGATGGCCCGTTCCTTGACGATCTCCCGGACGGAGTTCGCCATCCCCATGAAACAGGCGCACAGCACCATCACCAGCAGGATCGTGCCGGCGTCCGAATTCGGTGAGCCGTCCTCGGGCAGGCCGAACCCGCCGGGGATGGCCCGTGGGATGAGCCCGAGCAGGAACGGGAAGGCGATGATCAGTCGTAGGTAGGATCTGTCGGACGCGACAACGGAGAGTGTGCGCCTACTTAACGTGACGAGCTGGGAGAGCACCGACTGCTGGCGGATGCTCGGCAGGTCCTCCGGTGCCGGACGGGCCGACGGCGCGGTCACCGACGCGGGGACGTAGTAGCGCGACTGGCGGAACCGCTCCGCCGACTCCGCGCCGGGGGTGGCCTCCAGCATCAGGAAGACGTCCGGGTAGTCCCTCTTGGTGAAGAAGGACAGGGCGTCGCGCGGCGGGCCGAAGTAGGCGACGTACCCGCCGGGCGCCAGCACCAGGACGTAGTCGCAGAGATCCAGCTGGGCGACGCTGTGGGTGACCACGACGACCGTGCGCCCGTCGTCGGCCAGCTTGCGCAGCGACTCCATGACGTTCTTGTCCATGCCCGGGTCGAGGCCGGAGGTGGGCTCGTCCAGGTAGAGCAGGGTGGGCTTGGTCAGCAGTTCCAGGGCGACGCTGGTGCGCTTGCGCTGGCCGCCGGAGAGCCTGGCCACCTGGGTGTCGGCGTGCTGGGTCAGACCGAGCTCGGCGAGGACCTCGTCCACCCGGGCACCACGCTCCTGCTTGGTGGTGTCCGGCGGGAAACGCAGCTCGGCGCCGTACTCCAGGGCACGGCGGACGCTGAGCGTGGTGTGGAGCAGGTCCTCCTGGGGGACGTAACCGATGCGGCGGCGCAGCTCGTCGTACTCGGAGTACATGTCCCGGCCGGCGTAACGCACCGCGCCCTGGTCCGCGGGGCGAAAACCGGTCAGGGCGTTGAGCAGGGTGGACTTGCCCGCGCCGCTGGGCCCGACCACCGCCAGCAGCGCCCGGCCGGGCAGCCGGAAGGTCATGTCGTGCATGAGCTGCTTCTGGCCGGCCCACACGTTCAGGCCGTCGGCCTCGAAGCTGACGTCCCCGGAGTCGATGTACTCGACGAGCTCGTCCCCGACGAGCTGGAAGACGTGGTGGCCGACGGCGATGACCGCGCCCTGCGGCACCGGCTCGCGGATGATGCGCTTGCCGTTGACGAACGTCCCGTTGGCCGACTCGAGGTCGGCGATCTCCACGTCCCCGCCGGGGGCCAGGTAGATCTCGGCGTGCCGCCGGGAGGCCAGCAGGTCGCCCACGACGATGTCGTTGTCCCGGGAACGGCCGATGGACATCCGGCCCGGGCGCAGCCGGTAGGAGGTCTGGCGCTCGTGCTCACGGTCGAGATCGTGGCTGCTCGTCTCGGCCTGGTTGCCCGACGGCTGCCGGGGCAGCTGCGGGCCGGGCTCGTAGCCGGCGGAGTCACGCAGCATCGTCGGCATCTCGAAGTGCGGGTCGGCGTAACGCGGGGGGTCGGCGTAGCCGGCGGGAGCCTCCAGCAGGACGACGACCTCCGGCCCGGTCGGGGTACCGAGCCGGAACCGGACCTCGCCGTTGACGTCGACGCTCTGCACCCGCTGGCCGTCGAGCCAGGTCCCGTTCGAGCTGATGTCCCGGACGGCCCAGCCCGCGCCGACCGGCTCGATCAGCAGGTGCCGGCGGGAGACCCGGCTGTCCGGCATCACGAAGTCGGCCGTGCGCGCGCGGCCGACGACGAACGGCTGGCCGGCGGGCACGGTGGCCACGTTGGCACCGCTGACGACTCTCAGGGTCGTCTGCACGTGTTTCCCCCTTCGGCGACCCAGGGACGGTGGCCCCCGGCAGTGCGCGAGAAGTGCGCTCGCGCCGCCATCGGCCCTCTGGGGCGGGACACAGGCCGGATGTCCCGCCGGACTGACTTCGACATGAATTTTCCGATCTTGCTGGTCGTCGGATCGTAGCGCCGCCCACCTACCTCGATCGACGATGGGTGTGCCAATCACCACGGACTGGACGCAGAGGAGCAGGCTGCGTGGGGCCAGTCATGTCCGTAGACGGCCGGCTGCCGGTGTGACGATATCCAGTACCGGCCGAGGATGACGCGCGGGCTATCCCACGTCCGTCAACTGTCGTCGATTCGACGTCACGACAGAGGGCCAGGAAAAAAGATCTTGTTTTTCGCGTGCCACCAGTGGGCCGAATCCTCACGGTCACCGAAAGCAAACGAACGGCGACCGGGATTCATGACCGAGCGCATAGCGAACGGTCACGACGAGCCGGTACGGACGGCGACCGGCGCCGGCCCGGCAGCCGGGCACGGATACCGCTCGCCGCCTTCTTCCGGCGTCCAGCCTCTTCCAGCCACCTGCCGTGGCGCGTACCGTCCGTTACGAAGCCGGTGCGGGTTCCGCGGGCAGGACCACGTTCGTCGCCGTCGCGGTGACCGAGAGACCGTCCTTGCCGGTGGCGGCCTTCTCGATCCGTAGGTTGAACGGCAGGTTGTCGATCGGCAGCGGGATCCCCGGCAGTGGGAGGCCCGGCAGCCGGAAACCAAGGATCTCGGTGGGTATCAGGGTCAGCGTGTTGTCCTGGACCCCGAAACGGGTCGCCCCGCTCAGCTCCTGGGTACCGAGGAGGCCTGTGTCGATCCTGCCGGATATGTGCACCTCCTGGCCGTCGCCGACCGGGGTGACCTTCACGTTCTGCGTTGCCAGGTAGGCGTTGAGATCGTCATAGGTGATCTGCACGTCCGCGGTCACCTTGTCGACCGGCACGTCCTTGACCTGGTCGCGGATGGCGTCCCAGAACGGCACGTGGACGCCCTGCAGCCTGGCCTTCACCTCGGTGATCCGCGGGCCGGGCGTGGGAATGTCGGTGACCGTCACCCGCAGGTCGTCGTACTTGCCGAAGACGACCTGGGTGAGGAAGGGGAAGCCACCGATCGAGACGGCGGTGACCCTGGGTGGCCTGACCCCGGGGTTGGTGCTGCTCTGCGCCACCGACGTCTCCGCCTTCGCCTTCATCTGGCTCTCGGCGATCGGCACCGCCGCGCGGTCGGCCACGACCAACAGGATGACCAGCACGACCAACGTGATGATCGGCCACCGCCGCCGGCGGCGGGATACCGGGCCCGGCGTCACGCCGGTGGGCGCGAGGGGGGGCTGGCCTCCATACGATGGACCTCCGTACTGCGCACCCGTGTACGGCGGGCTCCCGTACGGCGGGCTCCCGGGCGG
>NZ_CEVIVD010000023.1:15455-16381 GCF_982290655.1 Protofrankia sp. CiP1_Cm_nod3 | reverse complement strand
GCCGGCAGCGGCACCGGACGGTGGGAGGCGCCGGGTCGAATCCACGGGCTCGCTGCCCACGTCCGGGTCGTCGTCGTGTCCAGTGCTCACGGTCAGGATGGTCGCATGGATGGCGGATCCCGGCACGGCATGGGTCAGATCACCCGGGAAAGTGCCCGTCCCCGAACAGGTGCGGCACCCGCTCGGTGACGCTGGGCGGGCCCAGCCGGAAGACCGATCCGCGGGCGGCGGTGTAGGCGTTCCAGAAATGCTCGGCCACCGCGTCCGGGGAGAGCCGGCCGTCGGGGGCCACCCGGGCGTCGAGCACCACGGTCCGCAGCCGGATACCGCGGGCGCGCAGCACCGGCTCCAGCGACGTCCCGAGCGCGAGCAGCCCCGCCTTGCCGATCGCGAGGGCGAACCGGCCGGCGGCCGGCTCGGTCCGCGGCCCGGCCGCGGTCAGCAGCACACACGCCCCGGGACGCTCGGCCAGCAGCGTCACCGCGGCCTGGACGACGGTCAGCGCCCCGGTGACGTTGACCGCGAGGGTCTGGTTGACCGTGTCCGCCGACACCGACAGGGCGGTGCCCCGGATGCTCAGCTTGGCGTTGTAGACCACGGCGGTCAGGCCGCCGAGCTCGTCGGCGAGCTTGTCCAGCGCCGTGGCCACCGCGCCCGGCTCGGTGACGTCCGCAACCTCGCCACTGACGGCGATCCCGTCCCGGGCGAGGCCGGCCGTCACCCGGTGGACCGTGTCGGCCGACCGGGCGATCACCGCGAGCCCGAAGCCCTCCCGGGCGAACCGGCGCAGGAGCTGGACGCCGAACGCCTGCCCCGGCCCGACAACGACAAGCGCCCGCTCCCGGCGCGGGTCGGCGCGCTCCTGCTGCATGCGCCCATAGTGGCCCAGCGGGCCACGAGCTCATAACGGCCCAACGTGCCGCGAG
>NZ_CEVIVD010000023.1:14640-15159 GCF_982290655.1 Protofrankia sp. CiP1_Cm_nod3 | reverse complement strand
GGGCCGCATGTCCGTAGCGGTGCCTGCGGCGGCCCGGAGGGCCTGCGGTCGGCAGCGGCCCAGGGGCCGCAGGCCGCCAGGGCCGGACCGGTGATCATCCCGCCCTCGGGTCGGCAGCGGCCCAGGGGCCGCATACCGGGTCCGTGGCGACCCCGCCGGGCCGGCCGGCTCAGGTGGCCCGGGGGACGAGGACGCCAGGGTTGAGGATGCCGTCCGGGTCAAGGGTGTGCTTCACCGCGCGCAGCACCGCCACCCCGAGATCGCCGATCTCCGCGGTGAGCCAGGGCTGGTGGTCGACGCCGACGGCGTGATGGTGGGTGATCGTCCCGCCGGTCTCGACGATCGCGCGCGAGGCGGCGGCCTTCACCCTGCGCCACCGTGCCACCGGGTCGTCACGGCCGGCGCACACGACGGTGAAGTACAGCGAGGCACCGGTCGGGTAGACGTGTGAGACATGGCACACGACCAGGCCGGGCGCTCCCCCGGCGGCGACCTCGCCCGCCCCCGCGCCGGCCTGGT
>NZ_CEVIVD010000023.1:1581-14207 GCF_982290655.1 Protofrankia sp. CiP1_Cm_nod3 | reverse complement strand
CCGCCCGCCCCCGCGCCGGCCGGCCCGCCAGCCTGCCCGACGGCTCCCCCGCCAGCCTGGCCGACAGCTCCCCCGCCAGCCTGCCCGACAGCTCCCCCGCCAGCCTGGCCGACGGTTGCCCCCGCGGGCCGGGCGGCGGCCTGTTCCGCGGCCAGGGCGGCGACGAGGGTGTCGCGTACCCGGGTGTAAAGGCCCGGCAGGGCCGACCAGAACCCGGCCGTCTCCAGTGTCTCGGCGAACATGCCGGCGTCCAGCAGGGCGTCCCGCAGGTACGGGCCGTGGAAGCGGCCGCGCTCCCACTGCGCGCCGGCCTCTGCCCCCAGCGGGACCCCGCCGGCCGCGCCCAGCACCTCGGCGGCCGCGGCCCGGCGCGCGGCGACCCACCCGGCCTCGCCCTCGTAGCCGGCGATCAGCCGGCAGCCGCCCGCGTCGGCGCCGAGGCCACCGCCGGCGAGCCCGGCGGCCGTCTCGGCCTCGTCCGACAGGCGGGCGACCGTCGGGAGCAGGTCCCGCTGTGCCAGCTCGCGCAGCGCCGCCGTCCCCGCGGCGAAGCCCGCCAGCCGCCAGCCCTCGTAGTGGGTCACCGCGGGCAGCGGCCGGACCCGCAGCCGCAGCCGCGTGATCACCCCGAAGGCCCCTTCGGAGCCGAGCACGAGCTGCCGCAGGTCGGGCCCGGCCGCGGACGCCGGGGCGTGGCCGAGCTCCCAGGTGCCGGCCGGGGTGGCGACCCGCAGGCCGACGACCAGGCTGTCGAACCGGCCGTAGCCCGCGGACGCCTGGCCGCTGGAGCGGGTCGCGGCGAACCCACCGACGCTGGCGTACTCCCACGACTGCGGACGGTGACCAAGGGTGAAGCCGTGGGCGGCAAGGGCGGCCTCCAGGTCCGGGCCGCGCAGACCGGGCTCGCAGGTGGCGATCTGTGACTCGGCGTCGACGGCCACCAGCCGGTCCAGCCGCGCCAGGTCGAGCGCGACGACGCCGGCGAACCCGTCCCTTGCCGGGGCCAGGCCGCCGACCACCGACGTCCCGCCACCGAAGGGCACCACCGCCAGCCGCCACCGGGCGCACACCCGCAGCACCGCGAGCACCTGCTCGTGATCGGCCGGCAGGACGACGGCGTCGGGGGCGTCGAGGGCGTCACCGGCCCGCAGGCGCAGCAGGTCGGCGGTGGAGCGGCCCCGGCAGTGCCGGACGCGGCTGCCGGCGTCCGCCCGCACCCACGCCAGCCCGACCACGTCGGCCAGCGCCTTGCCCGCCTCGACGGACAGTGATGACGGCGGCAGTCGCAGCTCGTCCGGCGCCACCGGCGGGGTGTCCCGGCGGGCGACCCCGAAAGCCGTCTCCAGCAGGGAACGGATGTCCTCGGCCAGCGGCGTGTGCGCCTCGGGGGCGCCCCAGCCCCACCAGACCGTCTCGTTACCATTAGTTGTCGAAGCCGTCACCACATACACTGTGACAGATGTCGTCACAGCACCACCGTGACAACCGTCGTGACACGTTGGACGCGCCGTCCCACCGGCAGTCCACCACCGCCGCCGGCCAGATGACGTCGCCATCCCGGCCCGCCCCACAGCCCGCCGCACCGCCACCGCTCTGCCAGGCCGCGCCGTCCCATCAGGCCGCGCCGGCCCACCAAGCGGCGCAGGCCGACCAAGCGGCGCCGGCCCACCAGACAACACCATCCGACCACCAGGCCACGCCGGCCGACCAAGCGGCGCCGGCCCATCAGACGGCGCTGTCCGGTCACCAGGCCACGCCGGCCCATCAGGCGGTGCCGCTGCGGCCGGTCGTCGTGTCGCGCCGGCCGGCCGCTCGCCAGACCGCCCCGACGGCGTCGCTGAACAGGCGGCAGCGCGAGCGGGACCTCGCCGAACTCGCCGACGGCGCCGTGGTCGACGTGCTCGTGATCGGCGGCGGGGTGACCGGCGCCGGGGTGGCGCTGGACGCGGCCAGCCGCGGGCTGTCCGTGGCCCTGGTGGAAGCCCACGACCTGGCCTTCGGCACCAGCCGGTGGAGCTCCAAGCTCGTCCACGGCGGGCTGCGCTACCTTGCCTCCGGCGATCTCGCGCTGGCCGCTGAAAGCGCCCGGGAACGGGCCGTCCTGCTCAGCACCGTCGCCCCCCACCTGGTGCGGCCGCTGCCGATGCTGCTCCCGCTGGCCGACGGCTTCCCCACCGCCGCCGCGCTGGCCGCCGACGCCGGTCTGCGCGTCGCCGACGTTCTCCGCCGCGCCGCCGGCACCCCACGGACGGTGCTGCCCGGGCGGCGGCGGCTGACCGCTGTCGAGGCCCGGCACATGGTGCCGGCGCTGCGCGCCGCCGGGCTGCGCGGCGGGCTGCTGACCTGGGACGGCCAGCTCGTCGACGACGCGCGGCTGGTGGTGGCGATCGCCCGGACGGCGACCCGGCACGGCGCCCGCGTCATCACCCGCTGCCGGGTGCGGGAGGCCGACGGCAGCGGCGCCACCGCCGTCGACACCCTGAGCAACTCACTGCTGACGCTGAAATCGCGCTGCGTGGTGAACGCCACTGGCGTGTGGGCGGGCGAGCTGTGCGCCGACGCGCGGCTGCGCCCCAGCCGCGGCACCCACCTCGTGGTGGCGGACAGCGCCCTGGCCGGCCTGCGGACGGCGATCCTCATCCCGGTGCCCGGCGAGCGCAACCGGTACGTGTTCGCGCTGCCCCAGCCGGGCGGCCGGGTCTACGTCGGGATCACCGACGTACCGGTCGACACGGTCGTCGACGTGCCGGTGCCGACCGCCGCCGAGGTGGACTTCCTGCTCGGCGTGCTGTCGAGCGTGCTTGCGGTGCCGGTGGGCCGGGCCGACGTCCTGGGCGCCTTCGCCGGACTGCGGCCGCTGCTGGCGGGCGCGGCCGGGCGCACCGCGGACCTGTCCCGGCGGCACGCGGTGATCACCTCGTCCGACGGCATGGTCACCGTCGTCGGGGGCAAGCTCACCACCTACCGCCGGATGGCCGCCGACGCCGTGGACACGCTGGTCCGCGCCGGCGAGCTGGACGCCGGGCCGTGCCGTACCCGGCACCTGCCGCTGGTCGGCGCGGCCAGCTGGTCACGGCTCGCCACCGTGGCCGCCCCGCCCAGACTCGTCGCCCGCTACGGCGCCGAGGCGCCCGCGGTGGTCGCGGGCGCCCACGGCGACCCCGGGCTGCTCGCGCCGCTGTGTGACGGCGTCGAGGTCACCGGCGCCGAGCTGCTGTTCGCCCTGCGCCACGAGGGCGCCCTGGACGCCGACGACCTGCTCGACCGCCGCACCCGCATCGGCCTCGTCCCGGCCGACCGCCAGGCCGCCCTCCCCACCGCCGAGGCCCTCGTCCGCCAGCCCCTCACCGCGATCGATGATTAGGCCGTAGCCGGTGGGGCCGGTGCGGATGGCGTCCCGAGGGTGAGGGCGGCGATGCGCTCGCGGTGGTGGTCGGGGTCGCCATAGCTGTAGATCTCGCGCTTGGCCCGCTTGTAGAAGAAGTGGGCCTCGTGCTCCCAGGTGTAGCCGATCCCACCGTGGTACTGGATCATCGTCCCGGTCACCTCCCGGGCGGCGTCACCGGCCTTGCTCTTGGCCACGGCGGCCGCGAGCCGGCGGTCTGCGAGCCCGGCATCGAGCGCGTGCGCCGCGTACAGCACCGCGTGCTCGGCCATGGTCACGGCCAGGTGCAGGTCGGCGAGATGGTGCTTGAGCGCCTGGAAGGAACCGACCGGCCGGCCGAACTGCACCCGGTCACGGTCGTAGGCGACGGTGCGCCCGAGCGCCTCGCGGGCAAGGCCGACCAGGTCGGCGGCGGTGAGCACGGCGGCCCGGTCCAGCAGCTCGGCGAGGACGTCGGCCGACGACCCGGGCAGCCGCCGCGCGTCCGCCGCGTCGAGGGTCAGCGACGCCGTGCGCACCGTGCCGTCGTAGCTGTCCAGGCTGTCGACGGTGACGCCCGGTGAACGCGGGTCCACCAGGTACAGCCCGGTCTGCCCGGCCGGCTCGGTGGCGGCCACGACCACGGTCCGCGCGACCCCGGCGTATTCGACGGGCAGCGCGGTCCCGGTGAGCCGGCCCGCCGCGTCGGCGGTGACCCGTACGCCCGTGGGGTCGTACCGGCTCTCAGGGCCGCGCGGCGCCACCGTGGCCACCAGGTCACCGGTGGCGATCCGGGGCAGCAGGGCGCGCCGCTGCTCGTCCGACCCGGCGAGGCGGACGGCCTCCCCGGCGAGCACGGTGGGCAGCCACGGCCCGGGGACGACGCCCGCGCCGAAGGCACGGGCGACCACCTGGGCGTCCACCAGGCCGAGGCCGAGGCCGTCATGCTCCGGCGGGACGAGCACGGCCAGCCAGCCCTGCTCGCCGGCGGTCTTCCACAGCTCGGCGGGATGGCCGTCACCGTCGACGTCCTCGAAGACCGCCCGGACGGCAGTCAGGTCGAACCTGTCCGCAAGATAGTCACGGACGGTGTCGCCGAGCGCCCGTTGCTCCTCGGTCAGCGCGAAGTACATGCCCGGGACGCTATCGGGGCAGGCCGAGGACACGCTCGGCGACGATGTTGCGCTGTATCTGGGACGACCCGCCCCAGATGGTGACCGATCGCGACCACATCGCCTCGCGGTGCATGGCGCGCAGGTCCGTGCCGGGCCGTGGCCGGGCCAGCGTGGCCTCCGGGCCGAGCAGGTCGTCGAAGGTCTCCCACAGCTGCTGGTGTGTCTGCGACCACTGGAGCTTGGTCAGCGACGACCCGGCGCCGAGCTCCTCCCCCTGCTCGACCTGGGTGAGCACGTGCATGGCGTGGTAGCGCAGGCACTCGAGGTCGACGATCCGCTGGGCCAGCCGCTGGCGCAGGACGGGGTCGTCGAGCCGCCCGGGCGGGGCCGCCGCCACGATCTCGTCGAACTGGCGGCGGAAGGCGGTGTACTGGGCCAGGCCGGAGGCGCCGCGCTCGAACGACAGCAGCAGCATCGCCGTGGCCCAGCCGTTGCCGGCCCCGCCGAGACAGTCGGCCACCTTCACCCGGGCGTCGGTGAAGAAGACCTCGCCGAACTCGCTCACCCCGCTCATCTGGCGCAGCGGCCGGGCCTCGACCCCGTCCTGGCGCATGTCGACGAGCAGCATGGACAGGCCGTGATGCCGCTGCGAGCCGGGTTCGGTGCGGACCAGCGTGAAGATCCTGTCCCCGTGCGCGGCGTTGGTCGTCCACACCTTCTGGCCGGTGACGACGAACTCGTCGCCGTCGAGCACGCCGGTGGTGCGCAGGGCCGCGAGGTCCGAGCCGGCGCCGGGTTCGGAGAAGCCCTGGCACCAGATGACGTCGTTGCGCAGCAGCGGCGGGATGATCTCCCGCTTCTGCTCGTCGGTCCCGACCGCCATGACGGTGGGCACCAGGAAGGTCAGCCCGATCTGGTTGACCGAGTGGGGCACCCGGGCCCGCGCGCTCTCCTCGTCGTGGATCGCCTGCATGCCCGGCGTCCCGCCATAGCCGCCGTACTCCCGGGGCAGGGAGATCCCGGCGAAGCCGGCGCGGTGGCGCAGCCGCTCCCACTCCCGGCGCAGCTCGAACGCGTCGGCCTCGGGAATACCGGCCCAGAACGACGGCGACCGCCACCCCGGCGGGACGCTGTCGGCGAGCCAGGCCCGCAGCCGCGCGCGGAAGCGCTCCTCGTCGGGCGTGAAGCCGAGGTCCATCCCAGCAGCCTCCCACAACCCACAGAAACCAACGGACAAGAAGCCCCGCCACCGGCGGACACAGAGCGCGAGGCGGGCACAGGGCGGCGCGTCTCACCATCCAGTCGGTACCGCATCAACCGTGTGATGGTCCGCCGTATGGTTTCTGGCGTGCCGGACCTGAACATGTCCGTGCGGGCCGCGACTCTCGAGCAGGCCCGCGCCGCCGCGGCCGCTGCCGGGATGACGCTGTCGGCGTGGGTGGACAAGACGCTGGCCGAGTCGATCTGGACCGCCCGGTTCGCCCGCCAGCAGCAGCGCAACGCCGCCCTGGGGGTCACCTCGGACCACCTGGCGGCCGAGTACGCCCGGCTGGAGGAGCTGCGGCGTACGGCAGGGTGAGGTGTGGGCACGCACCGACGCCCTGATCGTCTCCGTCGAGGGAAAACATCAGCCTCAGCGATGAGCTGCCGGTGCCCTGCCCCTGGCCGGGGCAGGGGCAGGCGGCCGGTCACTGGCTGAGGTCGAGGATGCGTACCGGGTGGCCGGCCCATCGGTCCGGGGTTGTGGTCGCGACGAGCGCGCCGTCGGGGCGGTCCGGGGTGGGGGCGGCGGCGTGGCGGGTGTGCGCCGTCGCCCAGCCGGTGCCGCGGGCGACGGCGAGCGCGGCCGCCAGGTCCAGCTCGAGCACGGTGACCGCGGGCAGGGCGGCGATGTGCCCGGCGGTCCCGGGCCGGGTCCGGTCCGCCTCCACCAGGGCGCACGTCGGCGCGTAGAGGAACCAGTCCGGTTCGGTGTGCGCCCGGTGGATCAGCCGGGAGGCCAGCAGGTTGCCGTAGCCGGCAGCGACCATCGCCGCGTCGTCGAGGACGACGTGCAGAACGTCCGTCACCGTGCTGTCACTGATCCGTCACCGTTCCGTCGTCCGGCCCAGGCGCCGGTCCAGTTCCGCGTCCAGCCGCGTGGTCTCGTCCTCGGTCGGGTCGTAGCCGTTCCACGCCCGCAGCGCGGCCTGGGCCTGCTCGGCGCGGGCGGCCCGCTCGGCCGGGGTCAGCAACGTGGCGGCCAGCCGGGCCAGGTAGGCGCGCAGGGACAGCCCCTCGGCCGCCGCCACCGCGGCCAGCCGGTCTCGGGCCTCCACGGGAATCCGCACGTTGGCATCGGCCACCGGAGTCCTCCTTCACGTTCACGATTTCCCCCAGGGTACGGGTACGGGTACGCGGACGTACCCGTACACCGTCGAGAGTGGATCTCGCGCTCTCGCACGGGTGCGAGGGGTGCGAGAAGTGCGGACAACCAGCGCGGGACTGCTCAGGATGCCTCGGCCTCGCCCAGACGGAGCCCGGGGAACCCGGGGAACCCGGGGATGCCGGGGATGCCGGGGATGCCGGGGAACCCGGGGATGCCGGGGATGCCGGGGATGCCGGCTGGAGGGATCCCGGAGAGATCCGGACGAAGGTGGCCCGGACGGCTCCGGCGGTGCTCCGGTCCGGCGGCGCTCCGGTCCGTCGGCGGTGGCATGGACCACCAAGCGTCGGCCCGGGGCGCGGGAATCGATTACTGTGAGAAAATGATCACTGTGAGCAAGCTGCCATGCGGCCCTCGTCCGCGGCGGGCACGATGTGACCTGTCCGCGCCAGCTCTGGCCGCCACGCTCCGGAGACGGAGAACACGATGATCGTTCCGGCACGGCTGAATCCCACCACCCGTGGTGACGCCCTGCGCCAGATGGAATCCGACGTCGTCGACGTCGTCGTCATCGGCGGCGGAATCACCGGGGCTGGCGTCGCGCTCGATGCGGTCACCCGTGGGCTGTCCGTGGCGCTGGTCGAGGCCCGCGACCTCGCGGCCGGCACGTCCAGCCGGTCCAGCAAACTGATCCACGGCGGCCTGCGCTACCTCGAGCAGCTCAACATCGCGCTCGTCAGCGAGGCGCTGCGGGAGCGGGCGCTGCTGCTGGAGACGCTCTGCCCGCACCTCGTCCGCCCGGTCCCGTTCCTGTTCCCGCTGACCCACCGGGGCTGGGAACGCGCCTACGTCGGCACCGGGATGGTGCTCTACGACACCCTCGGCGGCAGCCGCCGGGCGGTGCCACGCCACCGCCACCTGACCAGGCGGGCGGCGCTGCGCGCCGTCCCCGCGCTGCGCCGGGACGCCCTGGTGGGCGCGATCCAGTACTGGGACGCCCAGGTCGACGACGCCCGGCACACGATGTTCGTCGCCCGGACCGCCGCCCACTACGGTGCGCTGATCGCCAGCAGCGCCCGGGTGACGGGCCTGCTGCGCGAGGGCGACCGGGTCGCCGGGGTACGGGTCCACGACCTCGAGGGCGGCGGGCAGATCGACGTCCGCGCCCGGCAGACCATCAACGCCGCGGGGGTGTGGACCGACGGCATCCAGGCGATGGCCGGCGGGCGCGGCCAGCTGTCGGTGCGGCCCTCCAAGGGCATCCACCTGCTGGTGCCCCGGGACCGGATCCACGCCACCACCGGGATGATCCTGCGCACCGAGAGCAGCGTGCTGTTCGTGATCCCCTGGGGCAGCCACTGGATCGTCGGGACGACCGACACGGACTGGAACCTCGACCTCGCCCACCCGGCGGCCAGCAGCGCCGACATCGACTACCTGCTCACCCACGTCAACCGGGTGCTGCGCACGCCACTGACCACCGACGACATCACCGGTGTCTACGCGGGGCTGCGGCCGCTGCTGTCGGGCGAGTCGGAGGACTCCTCCCAGCTGTCCCGGGAACACGCGGTGGTCTCGCCACTGCCCGGCCTGACCATGGTCGCCGGCGGGAAGTACACCACGTACCGGGTGATGGCCCGGGACGCGGTCGACGCGGCCGTGCACGGGATGGGCCGCAGCGTGCCGCCGTCCTGCACCGACCGGGTCCCGCTGCTCGGCGCCGACGGCTACCCGGCGCTGTGGAACGCGCGGGAGGCGCTGGCCCGCTCCGCGGGGATCCACGTGGCCCGGGCCGAGCACCTGCTGACGCGTTACGGCACTCTCGCCCAGGAGGTCCTGGCGCTCGTCCGGCAGCGGCCCGAGCTCGCCCGGCCGCTGCGCGGGGCCGACTCCTACCTGGCGGCGGAGGCCGTGTACGCCGCCTCCCACGAGGGTGCGCTGCACCTCGACGACGTGCTCACCCGCCGCACCCGGATCTCGATCGAGACCTGGGACCGCGGGCTGGAGGCCGCCGCGGACGTCGCCGCGCTCGTCGCGCCCGAGCTGGGCTGGGACTCCCGGGCCATCGACGTCGAGATCGGGCACTACCAGGCCCGGGTGGCGGCCGAGCGAGAGTCCCAGCAGCAGGCCGACGACCAGACCGCCGACGCGGCCCGCCTGGGCGCGCCGGACGTGCGGGCCGGCGGGCGGTCCCGGCGCGGACAGTCCGAACCGGCCCTCGGCCGGGGCCTGTAACCCACCACGGGCTGGCCCGCTGCCGGGCCCGTGCCCGGGCGCGAGGCGGACACGGGCCGGGCGGGAGCCGGGCGGGGTAAGGCCCGGGCCAGGCACGGGCGAAATGCCGACGGGACACGACAGCCATCCGGAAAAGCGCTCATGAAACGTCTGGGAAACATCCCTGAAATCATCTTCGTGACCCGGCGCCAGCCGTACGACACCGCAATTACCAAGCGGAAGTGAAGCGTCACTATACGCCGTTTGCGCAGGTCGGGAGGATGACCCGACACGGTGTCGACGGAATAAAAACGAACAGAAAACATCGTAAAAACCGGGTTTGATAACAAGACCGAGCGACCGCGGAACTATTTTTTGAGAAGAATCGGCGACGCCGGCCGGGAGCCGAAAAAACGACTTCACCCAGGCAGACGCGGGCGTAACATGTAACCACACCACCACCGGGCGACGCCCCCGAGTGGGGATGCCCACTGGTCATACGTGGCATAAGTGGTAGGTTCCATGGGTAGTGGGACCCTGTGCTCGCAGAACACCGGACCGGCTCGCGACGTCTGCCCGTTCTGGAGGTCCGCCTATATCCGTACGCTCCTGCCCCCGGCCAGCGGACAGGCAAACAGGCGAACAGCCTGGCCACCGTTGGGTCCGGACACCGTCCAGCGGACGCTTATAACACAGCCCCCGCGATTGCCGACACAGGGGTTGTGCACGGCCCTGGATTCGCCAGGACGACCAACATCCCGATCCCACGCCGACCAGAACGAGCCGCAGGATTCCCGGAGCTGTTCCGGATCTTTCGCCCGGTCAACGGACCGGACGCGAAGATCTGAAACACGCTCCCCCGGAGAAGGACAGCAGCCCCGCAAAGGGACGCTGTATTCGCACGGCTACGATTGACAGTAGTTCCGTACGGAGACGGGAGAGACCCGCCGTGACAACGCAGGCACATCCAGGATGGGATTCGGACGGGCTCCGCCGACGGCCTGAAACCGCCGACCGTACCCGGAACACCGTCGACGCCCGGAACAGCGCCGGCCTCCCCGACACCGCCGGCCACCGGCAGTCCGGTAACCGGGAGTCCGGTGACCGGGAGTCCGGTAACCGGCAGCCGGGTCACCAGGCGGCTGGTTACCAGGCGGCCGGTCACCAGCCCGCCGGCCCGCCGGTCCACGAGCAGATCGCACCCGCCAACACCGGCCTGGACCTGCTGTGGACGGACGACGGGCTCACCCGCGAGCTCCTGGCGATGACCCACGCCAGGCGGCCCCACCGCTTCCTGCCCGTCTCCGGGCCTTCCCTGGACTCCGCCGCGCAGCGGTGGCTGGCGGCACGCACGCACCACGAGGGTGTCGTGCCCACCGGCCAGCTCGTCGACGACCCGCTCGTACGCGGCTTCGAGGACCGGGTCGACGCCCTGCGGCGGATGAGCGACGTCCTCGGCGGCAACGACGTGTACGCCCTGTCCCGCACCGAACTCTCGATCACCGTCCGCCTGTTGCGGGTCGGTACCCACAGTGACGCCCATCAGGCCCGGCTCTACGCGGTCGCGGCGGAGCTGGCGCGGCTGGCCGGGTGGGCGATGTACGACGTCGGGCAGTACGGCACGGCCCAGCGTTGCTGGCTCATCGCGCTGCGCGCCGCCCACGAGGCGAACTCGCCCGCTCTCGGCGCCAACGTCCTGCGCTGCATGGCCGAGCAGGTCACCTGGTACGGGCAGCCCGCGGACGCGGTCAGCCTGCTGCACCGCGCCCAGGCCGGGGCCTGTTACCTGCTCAGCGCGATCGAGCGGGCCGTGATCGCGGCCGACCTGGCCGTCGCGCACAGCCGCACGGGCAACAGCGAGGACGCCGCGGCCGAGACCGAGCTCGCCTACACACTGGTCGACAAGGCCCGCCCCGAGGACAGCCCGCCCTACATGTACTGGGCCCGCCGCAAGGACGTCGCGTTCTCGGCCGGGGAGGCGCTGCTGTCCGGCGGCAGCCCCGAGGCGGCCATACCGCACTTCGAGGCCGCCCTCGACGATCTCGACGAGCTCGACGAGGAGGTCCCCCGCGACCGCGTCGAGTTCCTCAGCAGGCTGGGGATCGCCCACGTCCGCACGGGCAACATCGACCAGGCCGTGGCCCTGGGCCACCAGGCCGTCTCCTGCGCCACGATGATCGACTCCGGCATGACGCGCCGGGACATCGCCCGCCTGTGCCAGGAGATCGAGCAGGCCGGGGCGTCCGCGCGGGCGGCCGGCCTGCTCGACCACGCCCGCGACGCGCTCGGCCCGGCCGGCCCGTCGTCCCCCTCGTTGTCCTGAGCCCGCTGTCCCGGACCGCCGCACCGCCCCAGGCCGCCCAACACACCGAGCCGCCCGCACGCCAGCCGCCCGCACGCCAGGCCGCACCGCCGCGTCCTGTGTGACCCCGCGCCCCGTCCCGCGCGGCTCGTCCCGCGCGGTCTGATGGCCTCCCGGCCGTCCCGCACGCCGGCCGGCCGGTCGCCCCGCGTGTTCCGCCGGCTTCCCGCCATGAGCCCGCCGGAGGCTTCCGGTTCTGTTCTCCGGGAACAGATCACCGGGCTGGAGTCCACACCTGGCGGACGTAGTCCCGCGCGCGGTCGGCCTGCCAGGGTGACAGGCATGACATCCACCCCGGACATCAACCTGTTGCACGAGCTTGAGCCCGTCGCCGCGGCCAACCTCAACCGCCACCTGGACCTCGCCACCGAGTGGATGCCGCACGAGTACGTCCCGTGGAGCCAGGGCCGCGACTTCGACACCCTGCCGTGGGATCCGGAGCAGTCCCGGCTGTCCGACGTGGCCCAGATCGCCTTCGAGGTCAACCTGCTCACCGAGGACAACCTCCCCAGCTACCACCGTGAGATCGCCACGATCTTCGGCCGGGACAGCGCGTGGGGCGCCTGGGTGCACCGCTGGACGGCCGAGGAGGGCCGGCACAGCATCGTGATGCGGGACTACCTGATGGTCACCCGCGGCGTCGACCCGGTCGCCCTCGAGCGCGGCCGCATGCACCAGATGCAGAAGGGGTTCGACAGCGGTGAGAAGACGCCGCTGCGCACCATCGCCTACGTGTCGTTCCAGGAGCTCGCCACCCGGGTCAGCCACCGCAACACCGGGCGGTTCACCCAGGACCCGATCGCCGAGAAGCTCCTCACCCGGGTCGCAGCGGACGAGAACCTGCACATGATCTTCTACCGTAACCTGGTCACCGCGGCGCTGGAGCTCACCCCGTCCGCGATGGTGCAGGCCATCGCCGAGGAGCTGATGACCTTCCAGATGCCCGGGACCGGCATCGAGGACTTCGAGAACAAGGCGAAGCGGATCGCCAAGGCCGGCATCTACAACCTCCGCAGCCACCACGACGACGTGGTCACGCCGCTGCTGCGGCACTGGAAGTTCTTCGAGCTGACCGGCCTGGACGCACAGGCCGAGCAGGCCCGCGAGAACGCCGGGCACTACCTCGCCGCCCTCGACGGCCTCGCCCGCAAGTACGAGGAGAAGTACGCGGCCGCGAGCGCGAACCAGGACACGCTGGCCACCACA
>NZ_CEVIVD010000023.1:0-1506 GCF_982290655.1 Protofrankia sp. CiP1_Cm_nod3 | reverse complement strand
CTTCGCCGTGAGGCTTCCGCTTCGCCGGGAGGCTTCCGCGGCCCTGTCCGACACCGTACGACTACCTGACGCGCAGAATTCACTCCTGTTGGTAATGGTCTGATCAGGCTCATGGGCGGCGCAACGCGCGTCCGTGTGTGGCACAACGATCATCGGGCTGGCGGCCGGTCACGCGGTGACGGGCTCGACGCCGGGAGACAATGGGCAAAGGCCCGTTGGCCTCCAACGGTGCCGTGCCAGTGATCCGGGGCCCGCCGCCCGCCCGGACCCGTCGGACCGGCTTCGCCCATCCGGCGGGGATCCGGGCAGTACAACATGATCATGTCACCGTCGGCCCTGGGACCTGGGGATCCAGGTCCCAGACGGCATGAAATCATGATCATGATGCTGCTGCCCCGGACCGACAACCAACCAACAGGAGACCTCGTGCAGCTCGGGATGATCGGCCTTGGCCGGATGGGCGCCAACCTCGTGCGCCGGCTGATCCGCCACGGCCACGACTGCGTCGTCTACGACGTCAACGCCGACGCGATCCGGCAGCTGGAGGCCGAGGGCGCCACCGGGGCCACCACGCTGGCCGAGTTCGCGGCGAAACTCTCCACCCCCCGCGCCGCCTGGGTGATGGTCCCCGCCGGGATCACCGGGCAGACCGTGTCCGCGCTCGCCGAGCACTTCGGCGCCGGTGACATCATCATCGACGGGGGGAACTCCTACTACCGGGACGACGTCGACCGGGCGAAGGAACTCGCCGGCCGGGGCATCCACTACGTCGACGTCGGCACGTCCGGCGGGGTCTTCGGGCTCGAGCGCGGCTTCTGTCTCATGATCGGCGGTGAGAACGAGGTGGTGTCGCACCTCGACCCGCTCTTCGCCGCGATCGCCCCCGGGTTCGGCCAGGCACCGCGCACCCCAGGACGGGCCGGCGAGCCGAGCAGGGCGGAAAAGGGCTACCTGCACTGCGGGCCGAACGGCGCCGGGCACTTCGTCAAGATGGTCCACAACGGCATCGAGTACGGCATGATGGCCGCCTTCGCCGAAGGCATGGCCATCCTGGAGAAGGCCGGTATCGGCCGGGGCCACAGCGGCGAGCACGACGCCGAGACCACCCCGCTCGCGCACCCGGAGTACTACCAGTACGACATCGACACCGCCGCGGTGGCCGAGGTGTGGCGCCGCGGCAGCGTGGTCAGCTCCTGGCTGCTGGACCTGACCGCGGCCGCGCTCGTCGAGGACCCGAAGCTCGAGTCGTTCAGCGGCCGGGTCTCCGACTCGGGCGAGGGCCGCTGGACGGTGCTGGCCGCGGTGGAGGAGGGCGTCCCCGCCCACGTCCTCACCGCCTCGCTGTACGAGCGGTTCAGCTCACGCGGCGAGGCCCTGTTCGCCGACAAGCTGCTTTCCGCGATGCGCAGACAGTTCGGCGGCCACGCCGAGAAGCCAGCCACCTGACCCACCCCCGCCCTGCAACCGGCTGCCCTCGGCCCGGCCCTCTGCCGCTGACCACCTCAC
>NZ_CEVIVD010000022.1:41322-50138 GCF_982290655.1 Protofrankia sp. CiP1_Cm_nod3 | reverse complement strand
ACGAAGTGGGACGGGGCGGCGGCGGAACGCCACCGGCGGGGATGTCCTCCGGTGCCCGGGCCGCTGAGGAGAACAGAACGACACAGGCCGGCGCGGGACGAAGAAGGAGCGGGACATGTCGAGCACGGAGAACAAGGAAATCATCCGTCGGGTGTTCGAGGAGATCGCCAGCAAGGGCGATTTCGACGTGGTCGACGAGATATATGCGGAGGACTATCTCGACCACGCCCCGTTCCCGGGCGCGCCGGCGGGACGGGACGGCGTCAGGCATTCGATCGGCGGGCTGCGCGCCGCGTTTCCTGACCTGCGCGTGACGGTCGAGGATATGAGCGCTCACGGGGACAAGGTGGCGGCGCACAACACCTGGGTGGGCACCCACACCGGCGAGGTGCTCGGAATTCCGCCCACCGGCAGGAGCGTGAGCTACGGCGGTGTGGTGGTGTTCCGGCTCAGGAACGGTCTGATCGTCGAGCACTGGGCGATCGACCTCGAGCTCGACCTGCTCAAGGAGCTCGGCATGAACCTGCGCTGGTCCCGGCCGAAGGCGTGAGCACGGATAATGATCATCCGCGTCCGGAGGCGCGCCGCTGGACGCGGAGGACAGCGGACGGCGGCCGCCTGGCCTGGGGGAGCGGCATCGGGCGGGGAGGGCGGTCGCTGTCCGCCGTAGGAGACAACCGGCTGGTACAAGCCTGTCACCAGAAGTAATCAATCGTGTCCCGCGGCGGCGGCGGGCCCCGTCCGGCGGCAGCCGTCGCCCGCCTGCCGCCCCCGCCCGGCCTGGCCGTGCCTGTCTCCAGGCCGACGAGCGGGGGCCAGGCGGGGGATCAGGCGAGGGATCGGGCGGGGATGGTGTTTCCGTTGTGTTTGAATGGTGTTTGTTGTGTCCTGAGGCGAGGCCGGCTGGCATTCGCCGTACCGGCCCGTAGGTATGGATCCGCAACAGCCGATCCGTGTCAAGCGTTGGACAGCCTTTACTGTCAACTATTTATCAGTATTTAATGCCTCTCAGGGAAATGTTAGGGCTGGGGGGCGTGGAGTGGTGGAACTTCTTATGCTGGGCCCACTCGAGCTACGGGTGGCCGATATTAATGTAGATCTTGGGTCGGCGAAGCAGCGAACGGTGCTTGCCGTCCTGCTGGCGGATCTCGGGCGGCCGGTGCCGCAGGATCTTCTCATCGACCGGGTGTGGGGGGACGCGCCTCCGGCCGAGGTGCGGAATGCGCTGTACACGTATGTCACACGTTTGCGGCGGATACTCGCGTGTACCCGCCAGGCGGAGGGGGGGAAGGTCGAGCTGGTCCGGCAGCGGGGCGGCTATCTGATCGACGCCGACCCCGCCCTGCTCGATCTGAACCGGCACCGTTGTCTCGCGGAGCGGGCCCGGGCGGTGGCCGACAGCAGCCCGGAGCGGGCGTGCCACCTGTTCAGGCAGGCCGCGGACCTGTGGCGGGGCGAGCCACTGGCCGGCCTGCCGGGGGACTGGGCCGCGCGGGTGCGGGAGAGGCTGGTCCCGCAGCGGCTCGGCGTGCTCGCGGAAAGAGCCAATCTTGAGATAGGGCTGGGCCGCGCCGACCGGGTGATCGACGAGCTGCAGGAGGCGCTCACCGAGAACGAGCTGTTCGAGCCGCTGAGCTGCCAGCTCATCCGGGCGTTGTGGCACGCCGGCCGCAGCGCCGAGGCGCTGGAGTGCTATGCGCGGGTACGCCGGCGGATCGCCGACGAGTTCGGCGTCGAACCCGGAGCGCGGCTACGGCGGCTGCACGAAGCGATCCTGCAGGGCACCCTCGAGGCCACCGCGCCGGTCACGCCGGCCGCACCGGCCGGGTCACGGCCGGACGCGGTGGGGCCGGCGGAGGGCGACGAGCCACCGGCCACGCAGCCACGGCCGCCGTGCCTGCTGCCCGCCGCCGTCGGGGACCTCACGGGCCGGGACGAGGAGGCGGAGCTGCTGTGCCAGCGGCTGACCGTTACCAGCTCCCCCCCGTCGATGCCCGTCGTGGCGGTGCTCGGCATGGGCGGGCTGGGCAAGACCGTCCTGGCGGTCCATGTGGCGCACCGGTTACGGGAGCACTTCGACGACGGCCAGCTCTACGTGGACCTGCACGGCCAACAGTGCAGCCCGGTCGATCCCGATGACGCGCTCGCCCGGTTCCTGCGCGCGCTGGGCGTCGCGGACAGTGAGATCCCGCTCGGTCTCGACGCACGCGCGGAGCTGTACCGCAGCCTGCTCGCCGACCGGCGGGTCCTGGTGGTACTCGACGGTGCCGCGGACGAGAGCCAGATCGAGCCGCTGCTGCCGGGGTCGGGCAGCTGCGGGGTGCTGATCACCAGCCGGGCGCGGCTGGCCGCGCTTTCCTGTACCCGGCTGCACCTGAGCGTGCTCGAGGTCGGGAACGCGACCCGGATGCTGGCCCGCATCGTCGGCGACGACCGGGCGTCGGCCGACCCCGTGGCCGCCCGTGAGCTGGTGCGCCTGTGTGGCTACCTGCCGCTGGCCGTCCGCGTCGCCGCGGCCAGGCTGGTGGCGCATCCCCACTGGAAGATATCCGGCCTGGTGTCCAGGCTGGTCGACGAGCGGCACCGGATAGCCGAGCTCCACCACGGCGCACTGGAGGTCCGCGGCAGCTTCGACCTGTCCTACCAGCGGATCGATCCGCAGGCGCGGCAGCTGCTGCGTCGGCTGGGGCTGCTCGGCCGGTCGATCTTCTCCAGCCGGGTCGTCGAACAGGTGCTGAGGACCGACCAGCGGACGGCCGAGGGAATCCTCGACCGTCTGATCGACGCGCAGATGCTCGACGTCGCCGGCACCGGGCCGGCCGGTGATGTGTTGTTCCGGCTGCACGAGCTGGTCAGGATCCACGCGCGTGACCGGGCGGAGCACGAGGAGAGCGGCCAGGAGATCCGCCGGATCACCGCGCTCGGGCAGCAGGTCGGTGACCGGCCGGCCGCCGTGAACGTCCCCGCCCAGGCGGGTACGGCCGAGGACCGGGGCGGCATCTGGAAGAAATGGCCGGCGGAAGCCGGCGTCGGCAGCCACTGACCAGGGCGGGCGGAATCCGGCCGCCGGGGACGTGGTCGGCGCGGTAACGCACGCGTGTCGACGGCCCTGCTGTCACCCGCGGTCCGCTCCGGGATGTGGTCCTCGCGGTAACGAATGTATGTCCTGGTGGGTCCGTCCGGGCGGGTTGCTTCCGGATAGCGGCAGCCGCGGGGGAGGATGGGCACAGGCGGCAGGGCTGGCGGTCAGCGATGTGAAAGTCGTCACAGCTCGTGATCGCCGCTGCTCGTCGTCACGTGATGAGATGGCGTGACCGTCGACGACGATTTCGGGACGCGACGACGATTTCGGGACGGCTGTGAGACTTCAAGACCTTCAAGACCTTCAAGACATTCTCGATCTTCGAGACGCTGTGAGACTGCGAGACGACTGTGAGGAGCCCCCGCGGTGAGGCTTGGGATGGGTACCCGAGAGGTCTTCGACGCGGAGAGCCTGCTTGAGGAGTACCTCGGGCCGCGTAAGCGTGGCCTGCGTTACGCCTATCCGTACTATGACGGGCTCACGACCAACGGTGACTCCGATCTGCTGTGCACCGGTGATCTGCTCGCGCCCTGCCTGCTCGGCGTCCAGGTGGACGTCGACCGGATGCACACGTTGACGGCGCTGACGCCGTTGCTGCAGCGCGGGCTCGACAAGCTCCCGCCCGGCATCGAGCTGATCGAGGCCGACGAGGCCACCCTCGATCTTGTCGCGGCCCTGTACGACCCGCTGGACGATCCGGACGTCTCCGACCGCGACGTCAAGGGGTCGCTGATCGCAAAGGTGCTGCACCGCAAGCGGCCGGCGCTGGTGCCGCTGTTCGACTCCAAGGTCAGGATCTTCTACCAGCACGAGCGCTGCATCCCGCCGTCTCCCCGGGACGGGCGTTCCTGGCGTGAGTACATGCAGCTGCTGGTCCGCGCCATGCAGTACGACCTGAAGGAGAACGCCGACGAGTTCCACCGGCTGTCCGCGCTCGTCCCCCGCAACGGGCCGCCGCTGACACCGCTGCGCATCCTCGACATCGTGGTGTGGATGAGCAGTGCGGTCTGATCTCCGCCGGTCTGATCGCCGGCGGTCTGATCTCCGCCGGCCGCTGCCGCGGGTGCCGCCGCCGGGGGCACGGTGAGGCGCGGCGACACGCCGTCGGGGTGCCTGTCCATCCTGGCCGTGGTGCCGTTGCGGGCGGCGCGTGCCCTGGCCGTGGGACGGGCGCCGGCCCGCCAGGAGGTCGGGCGGGGCGTGGGCCTGCGGGGCCGGATCTGGAACGGCGTCGCCGACACCGCCTTCGACGGTGTCGTGGTGGTCGGTGTGGACGGCCGGGTGGCCGCTGTCGGGCCACGCGACCAGGTGTCGCTGCCGGACGGCCTGCGCATGATCGACTGTGCCTGGATCGGGCCGGGTGTCGTCGATGCCCACGTGCATCTGCCGGCCACCGCCACGCCCGGGTACGACGAGCTGCGTTCCGGCGTCGTGGCTGTGCGTGACCTCGGCTCGTCGATCGAGCGGCTCGTCCACTGGCGGTTCGCCGCGCCGATCATGGTTGCCGGCGCGGGCCCCCGGGTGGTGGGCACGTCGCGGCAGAGGCCGCGCCCGGACCGCTCCGGGGAGCCGGTCGGCCCCGCCCAGGGTGCCACGGCCGACCGGCTGGAGGCCCTGCCTCCCGGCTCGTCGCGGTCCGCCCGCCGCGGTACCGCCGGCCGGGCCGCGGCGAGCCGCCACGCGCTGGGCCGCCACACACCGGGCCGTCACGGACGGAGCCGCGACGCGTCGGACCAGCACCCGTCAGGCCCGTACCCGCCGGACCAGCACCTGTCAGAGCAGTACTCGCCGGAACAGTACTCGCCGGAGTGGCACGTCTCGGACCACTACGGGCCGCGCCGTCATGGGCCGGGCTGGCACGGGCTGAGCTGGCACGGGCTGAGCGGGCTGAGCGGGCTGAACTGGCACGGGCTGAACTGGCACGGGCTGAACCGGCAGGGGGCGGGCCGGCAGGGAGCGGGGCGAAAGGCGCAGAGCTGGCACGCCCGTCGCAGCGACGCGGCGGTCGTCGTCGAGAGCCCCGCCGCGGCCCGCGGGCTCGTCGCCGGGCTCGTCTCGGACGGCATCGATCTGATCAAGGTATATGTCGGGGACGTCGCGACCAGCGCGGACACCAGGCGCGGGAGGCGCCCGAACTGGCCACCGTTGTCTCCGGCCGAGCTCGCGGTCATGGTCGAGGCCGCCCACGCGGCAGGGCTTCCGGTGACGGCGCACGCGCTGAGCGTCGACGCCGTCGAGATGGCGCTGTGGGCGGGCGTGGACGAGCTCGCCCATGTCCCGGTGGAGCCCCTGCCGCCGCGCACGGTCGAGCGGATCGCCGCCGCGGGCGTGCCGGTGGTCTCGACGCTGCAGTGCCATGCCGGGCTCGGCCCGGCCCCCGGGCGTAACGCGGCGCTGCTCCACCGGGCCGGGGTCACCCTGATCTACGGCACCGACGCGGGGGGCACGGGCAGCCGGCCGCCCGGAGTCGACCCGCGGGAGCTCGACCGGCTCGCCTATGCCGGGCTCGGCCGCCTCGGTGCGCTGCGCGCCGCGACGTCCGTGGCCGCCCGGGCGGCCGGGCTCGACGGCCGCCGCCCGTCCGGGCGTGTCGAGGTGGGCGCGCACGCCGCCGTCGTGGGGCTGCCCATGGATCCGCTCGTCGAGCCCGCTGCCTGGCGTCACCCGACGGTGGTCGTCAACGGCCAGCGGGTGATCACATCGTAATGTGCGCCGATGTGAAGCTTTCCATCCTGATGCCGGTTTTCAACGAAGAGGCCACGCTCGCGGCCGCCGTCAAGCGGGTGCTCGAGGTCGGCTACCGCTGTGAGATCGAGCTTGTCGTGGTCAACGACGGCAGTGTGGACGGGACCCGTTCCATCCTCGACTCCCTCGACGACCCCCGGGTGGTCGTCGTGCACCAGCCGGTGAACCGGGGCAAGGGCGCCGCCGTGCGGACCGCGAGCGAGCGGGCCAGCGGTGACTACCTCGTCATCTGCGACGCCGACCTGGAATACGCCCCCGAGGAGATCCCGGCGCTGCTGGAACCGGTCCTCGCCGGTGAGGCCGACGTCGTCTTCGGCTCACGGACGTTCAGCGGCAACACCGCGTTCTCGTTCTGGTACGTGGTCGGCAACAAGCTGGTGACGCTGGCCGCGAACGTTCTTTTCAACAGCTACATCAGTGACCTGGAGACCTGCTTCAAGCTGCTGCCGGCCGGCCTGTACCGCGAGCTGGACGTCCGCTCCGCCGGCTTCGGCATGGAGGCCGAGGTGACCGCGAAGCTGCTCGCCCGCGGCATCCGGCCGTTCGAGGTCCCGATCAGCTACAAGGCCCGCACCCGGGAACAGGGCAAGAAGCTGACCTGGCGGGACGGGGTCGAGGCGCTGTGGATACTCGGCTCGGTGCGGGCCCGTCATCGTAGGCCCGTTCGCTGAGCAGGCCCGTTCACTGAGCAGGCCCGGTCGCCGAACGGGTTCGGTTACTGAACCGGACGGTCACAGGCCTGAAGGGGGCTCGGATGCCGGCCGGCTGGCGTGTGCCCGGCCGGGGATTCGGCCGGGGATTCGGCCGGGGAGGCGGCCCTCACCCGCCCTCAGGCCGACTCCACGCCCGCGGGCTGCGACAATAGGCCGCGTGCTGAGCTACGTCGTGCGTGGGCTCACCCGCCGGCACGGCGCGGGGGAGCATGCCGTACTTGCCACCGCCGGTATCGATCTCGATGTCGGGCAGGGCGAGGTCTTCGGCGTCCTCGGGCCGAACGGCGCTGGTAAGACCACGCTGCTGCGTCAGCTCATGGGGCTGATCCGGCCGGACGCCGGATCCATCACGCTGTTCGGGTGGGACGTCGTGGCCCGTCCCGACATCCCGTCGCGGCTGGCGGCCTACCTCGGCCAGCACGACATGGCCCTGGAGGACCTGCCGGTGGGCCGCGCGGTGGAGACCACCGCGCGGCTGCGTGGCCTCGGGCGTGGCGCGGCGCGGGCGGCCCGGGACGCCGTCATCGACGAGCTCGGCCTCGCCCCGGTTGTCACCCGGCCTATGCGGCAGCTCTCCGGCGGCCAGCGCAGGCTCGCCTCCGTCGCCTGCACCCTGGTCGGCGACCGTATGGTGCTCGTCCTGGACGAGCCGACCACCGGCCTGGACCCGACGGCCCGGCGCGCGGTGTGGTCGGCGCTCGAGCGCCGCCGGGCCACCGCGGGGGTCACTGTGCTGCTGGTCACCCACAACGTCCTGGAGGCGGAGACGGTGCTCGACCGGGTCGCCGTCCTCGAGGCCGGCCGGGTGATCGCCTGTGACACCCCCGGACGGCTCAAGGCGTCGGTGAGCAGCGATGTCCGGCTGGATCTCGTCTGGCGCCGTGACCCGCCCGCCCAGGACCCGACGATCGCCCGTCTCGCCCGACAGGCCGAGATCAACGGCCGCCGCTGGACCACGCGCATGGACGCGGCCGCCGCCCGCGACGCGCTCGCGCGGCTGACCAGCGGCCCCGCCTTCGCCGCCCTCGACGACTTCACGCTGGCCACGCCGTCCCTGGAGGACGTCTATCTCGCCCTTGGCGGGGCATCCCGCACCCTGGAGCGCACATGAGCACGGTTACCCTGTGACCGCCGCCGCAGCTTACGAGGCGGCCGGCCCGGCCGCCGGCCGGGCTGTCGACGCGGCCGGACAGGCCGCCGGCCCGGCCGCCGAGGCCGTCTCGGTCGCCGAACGGACGGCCGACGCCCTCGACCGATCCGCCGGTGCTGTCGACCGGAGCGTCCGCCAGCGGTCCGGCGGTGGCTTCCCCGGGGCCGCGGAGGTGGCCGGCACGCCCGTGCCGCTGCCGCCGGGCACCTCCTTCGGGGCCGCGCTCGGCGCCGTCTACGCCGGCCAGCTCGCCCGGGCCCGGGTGGCCCGGGTGCCCCTGCTGTTCGTCGCCGCGTTCCAGTCGCTCGGGATCATGCTGCTGCTGCGCGGAGTGGTCGATGCGGGGAACGAGACGACCAGTGAGCAGGTGGTGGCCGGCTCGACCGTGCTGGTGGTGGCCTTCGTCGCGCTGAACCTGCTCGCGCAGCGCTTCGGGGCGCTGCGCGCGGCCGGGGCGCTGGACTACTACCTGACCCTGCCCGTCCCGGGCAGCGCCGTGGTGCTCGGCACGGCCGCCTCCTACGCGTCGTTCGCGCTCCCGGGGATGATCGTCACAGCCGTGGTGGGCTCGCTGCTGTACGGTCTGCCGCTGTCGGGCCTGTGGCTGCTGCTGCCGGTGGCCGTCGCGGCCGGGGCCTCCCTCGCCGGGATCGGCGCGGCCATCGGGCTGCTCGCCCCCCGCCAGGAACTCGCGACGGTCGCCGGGCAGATCGGTATGAGCGTCGTGCTGTTCCTCGGGATCATCCCGGCGGACCGGCTGCCGCTCGGGATCGACGTGCTGCGTGACCTGCTGCCCAGCACGTACGCGGTGGACGTGCTGGCCGGTGCCTTCCGGCCGTCGGTCGACTGGGGCATGGTCGTCGTCGACCTGTTGGTGTGCGCGCTGGTGGCGTTCGTCACGCTGCTGGCGGCCAGTATCGCGCTGCGACGTGCCGGTAACGCCCCGCGTTAGGCCGTTGCGGTGGATTCTCAGCCGCGCGGGCCGATGCCCACCTGGCCGGTATCCATCAGCAACAGTCTGGCCTGACAGCCACGCGAACGGTGACAGAACCGTTGACGGCACGCGCCGCGGTGCCCGGACGCGGGGCCTTCCCGAAGTACGGTGGCCCGAAGTACAACAGTCCGA
>NZ_CEVIVD010000022.1:30397-40787 GCF_982290655.1 Protofrankia sp. CiP1_Cm_nod3 | reverse complement strand
GCGGCAGGGCAGCCCGAGGCAGGGCAGTCCGATGCGCACCAGGCTGCCGCCCGGCGTCCCCCCTCGTCCTGGCCGGATCGGCATGACCGGCCCGACGGTGTCGGGGTGGACGGCTGGCCGGTGCCCGAGGAGCCCCGGCGCCCCTTCTGGGCGGTCAGCGGATCCGGCCTTTTCGCCGGCCTGCTGTGCGCGGCCGTCATGGCCGCCCTCGGCCTGCCGGTCGGGCTGCTGTGGGCGCTGACGGCCCCGCGCCTGAACGTGCGGGCGGTACTGGCCGGCAGCGAGATCGTTTTCGACGCCCAGGCCGGCGTCGACGTGTACTTCGCCATGATCTGTGCCGCCGCCGGCCTGGCCGGGGGCCTCCTCGGCTTCTGGCGGGGCCGTGACAGCGGCTGGCCGGCCCCCGTCGGGCTGGCTCTGGGGGGGATCGGCGGCTCCCTGCTGGCGGGCTGGATCGGGCATGCGCTGCGGTCGGCGCGGGCTGTCTCGCAGCTGCCCGAGGGCGCCAACAGCCTTGTCGTCCAGCTCGTCGAGTTCCGGCTGCGCTCACCCGGCTTCCTGCTCGTCCTGCCCACCGTGTCGCTGTTGGTACTCTCGGTGCTGAGCTGGTTGTCGCTCTTTGTGATGCCACGTCGCGAATAGATACGAACAGTCACCGTTGGGCGTCATGCCGCGGTTTCCGCAAGGTTGTCATGGGGGACGGTTCCGGTTCCGCCCGAGGCGTTCGGGAGAGGGCCGGGGCCGGCGTACCGCGTCCTTCCGTCGTCTCGGGCGCACCGGTGGTCTTGTGCGCGGCTGGCCTGGTCGACGATGATGCGCTGTCCGCCTGGTCGGAATGCTCGTGCGGGGATGGCGAGCTGGCGCAGCCGGCTGGCACGCTGTCCGCTCGGGTCAGGAGGTCGGGGCCGTGGCCGAACCCACACCGGAGGTGCTGGTCGTCATCGCGTCGCGGGCGGCCGGGCCGGAGCCGGCGGGCTACGGCCCGGACGGCGATGGCGGCCCGGCACCCCGTGATGATCACGATGACGTGCCCGGCCCCGCCGAGGAGGAACCCGGCGGGAGCGGCCGCCAGCAGGCGGTCCTCGCCGCTCTGCGGGAGATCGCGCAGGTCACGGCGGTCCTGCCACCCCGGCTGGCCCTGGTTGCCGCCGCAAGGAGCCAGGCGGGCGCGCTGGCCCGGCTGCCCGGTGTCGTCGGGGTGTTCCCCGAGGCGGTGCCGGCGGGCCTGCGCGAGACACTCACCGCGGGTGAACGTCTCTTCGTGGACGGATGGCTCGCGCGCCTGGCCGGCAAACGGCGTCCCGCGGACGGACTGCCCTGGGACGCCACCGGCACCGGCCGGCTGCCTCCCGGCCCGCCCGCGTGACCGGGCAGCGAGCACCGCGCCGCCGGCAGCGCGCGCGGAGCGCGGTCGCGTCGCCGGCGGCGCGGTGGAGGACGCGGCCCGGGGCGCCCCGGGCGGCTTCCGGCGTGGGGAGCCGGGAAAACTAGAAGATCTTCCCGGGGGGCAGCCACTGGAAGGTGTCCGACGTGCGTGCCATCGCGTACAGCCGGTCACCGGCTCTCGCCACGACCTCCAGATGCCGGCCGAACGAGCTCTGGATCATGGTGACCGCGTCCACCTGTCCGAGGTCGGTGGCGAAGCGGGTCGGGCCGCTCCAGGGGAAGCCGGCCGCGTCGTTGTTCCGCCACAGGTGGACCAGGCCGCCGCTGGCCGACGGCACGACCACCTCGAAGTTGCCGGCCCGGCCGAACCCGCCCTGGATCAGCACCGGATTACCGGTGACGCCCTCGGCGAACACCGTCGAGGTCCGCCACACGCCGTCGCTAGCGCGGTAGAGGTGGGCCAGCCGGCCGCCGGCCAGCGCGACGGCTTCCAGGTTGCCGTTGCCGAAGTTCCCCTGGATGAGGCTGACCGCGTCGACATGGCCGAGGTTCGCCGCCACGACGACCGGCTGGCTCCAGGGGAAGCCGGCGACGTCGTTGTTGCGCGAGAGGTGCAGCAGGCCGACGTCGGCGGCGGGCACCAGCACCTCGAACGTGCCGCGCCGGCCCAGCCGGCTGTGGATCAGTGACGGCGTCCCGGCGACACCGTCGATGACCCGGACGGGGGGCTGCCAGCGCAGGGCGGGCCCGCTGTCGCGCCAGAGGAACAGCAGTGACTTCCCGGTCCGGGCGAGGGCTTCCAGCGCCCCCGGTGTCGCCAGCCTGCTCTGGATCATTGTGAGCGCGTCGATCCGGCCGTTGCCCTGCGCCACCTGTGTCGGCTCCCGCCAGGGGAAGCCGGCGGCGTCGTTGTCCCGCCACAGGTGCGTCATCCCGGCGAACGCCGACGGCACCACCAGCTCGAAGTTGCCGGCGCGGCCGAAGTCGCCCTGCACCAGGACGGGGTTGCCACCGACCCCGCGGCCCCAGCCGATGTGGCTGGGGGTGTAGCGGCACAGCTCGAAGCTGTTCGACCGCATCAGGCAGGTGACGCTGTCCGCCGCGCAGCCGTCGCAGTTGCCGTTCGGGGTGGCGAACCGGCCCCATGTCCCGCCGCAGTCGCATCCGCTGGCGGCGTACTCGTCGGGACAGCCGAAGATGTGGCCTGTCTCGTGGGCGAAGACCCGGTCGAGGTTGTCCGGGCCCCAGCCGTCGTTGTCGTAGGACAGGACGAGCCGGGGCCCGCCGATGGAGCTGTAGGCGAAGTACCGCAGCGGGTACTTGGTGACGAACGCGCAGTAGGACCATCGTGTGACGTGCCTGTCGCGCAGGTCGTCGACGTAGTCGTAGACCCCGTCGAAGTTCGGCTGGTA
The DNA here is from genome assembly GCF_982290655.1 of Protofrankia sp. CiP1_Cm_nod3. Taxonomy (NCBI): domain Bacteria; kingdom Bacillati; phylum Actinomycetota; class Actinomycetes; order Frankiales; family Frankiaceae; genus Protofrankia; species Protofrankia sp. CiP1_Cm_nod3. The sequence goes on along the minus strand of NZ_CEVIVD010000022.1, from coordinate 37,989 downwards.
GCCGAGCTGGCTCATGGCCGGGTCCCGCCAGCGCGCTTCCAGGTCGGCCGCCGCGGGGTCCGGGGGAGCGGAGATCTGGACGACCTTGATGTCGTAGCTGAAGGTGAGCTCCGCCGCCGGGTTGACGGTGGCGTACCAGGACAGCCCGTTCTGGATCTCGGCGACGGTCTTGGTGCGTTCCGCGGCGGTGAACTGCAGATCGGCGCTCGGCCCCTCCACGATGATCACGCCGATCGCGACGCTGCCCTCCATGAAGGCGCTGGTGGGCCCGCCGGTGCCGCCTGCCCCGCCCGGCTGGCCGGACTGCCCGTCGGCCGGGGCGGCGGCGGGCACGGGCCGGCTGCCCGCGCCCAGAGCGGTGGGGGAGGGCGAGCCGGCGGGGGAGCGCGGCTGCCGTGGGACGCTGCCGCCGCCACCCGCGGCCCGCCCGGAGGAGGAGCCTCGCGGTGGTGGGACGTCGGTGCACGGCCGGTCCCAGTCCCACAGCTCGTCGGATCTCGCGCGGTCCTGCTTGGTCCGCTGGTAGCCGGCGCTGGCGCGTAACTGGAAGGCCGCCAGGCCCAGACGTTCGAGCCCGTCGAGATGAGCGGGGTCGACGGCGGTGGCGCCGGAGGCGTCCGGCCCGGGAAGGGACTCCAGGGCGGCCGTGGCGGGGCTGACGATACTGACCCGGCCGTAGCAGTGGAGCACCCGCGCGGGCTCGTAGGTCGGTGGTGGCTGGTCGGCCGGGCCCGAGCCGCCGTCACGTACCGTGCTCGCCTGCGCGTACGCATGTGTCACGATGATCTGTTCGGCTGGTATGTCCCCCGCCATGGATGATCCGTATCCCTTCTGGTGGCTGAGCTGTGCGGACAAACTGTGCGGAGTTGTACCTTATTGATCTAGAGTTGTGCCGCGTTTGGGAAAAATGCGCGGATATCCAGCCCGACGCCATATCCGCACAACAAAGATCTGCATCAGGGATGCGGGTGCCGAGATCCTCCTGCCGGATGGATCCGGCGCGAGCCGGGAACCGGGTGGATCCCGCATCCGGAACAGCCCCGGCCCCGGCTCCGAGATCGTCGGAACCGGGGCCGGGATGGGCTCTGCCGGGGTGGCCGGGGGCGGGTGACAGCCAAAGACGATTACAAATAGTGACTGTCTGTCCGGGGTGGCCGGTTACAGCGGGCGACGCAGCGGCGCCGAAGGTGGTGGCTCGCCCCGGTGCTGCGGGTCACCCCAGCCCACGGGGCCCGGCATGGTGGGCTGGAGATGCTGGCCCGTTCCGGTCTGCGGCCCCAGCTGCCCCGGCTGGCCCGGCTGGCCGCCACGGGCCTGGGCGGCCAGGGCCTCCGCCGCGTTGTGCATGAGCATCTCGATCAGCCGTACGGCCTGTGCGGTCGGAAGGGTCAGTACGACCTCGGCGTCGCCGGCAATCGTGAACGTCACGGATACATCCGCCATGTCGGAATCACGTCCTCGAGTGGGCGCTGGTGTGCCTCCGCAGGCGCGTATATCACGATTGCGCCTCCTTCGACCTGAGTGTGCCTGAACAAGCGCGCATGCACGGTTTGGATCCGTCTGCCGCAGAGGCCACGGTACGGCGCGGCGGCCGGCCGGTGCCCGCCGCCTCACGGTGGGCCTGCCGGCGCGGCCGCGCCGATCACAGCCCGGTAGTGTCCGGACGGTGGCAGCATCACATCCTCCCGTTCGTCCGGACCTGGGCGGCCGTCGCGGAAGGCCGCCGGGGACACCGGCCGGGCCACCGCTCGGGCCGCGGCCCGGGCCACCGCCCGGATCGTCATGGGTATCGGTGGTATCAGGGGTGCTGGGGGTGCCCGGATCGCGGCCCGGGCCGCTGGGGCTGCCGGCCGGCGCCCGCGCGCGGCAGCCCAGCGTGGCCGAGTGCGTCGCCGAACTGGAGCGGTGCTACCCGCCGTCCTGGGCCCAGTCGTGGGACGCGGTGGGGCTCGCCGTCGGCGACCCGGACATGCCGGTTCAGCATGTTCTGTTCGCCGTCGACCCCGTCGTCGAGGTCGTCCGGGAAGCTGTCGAGCGGGGTGCGCGGCTGCTGGTCACCCACCATCCACTGTTCCTGCGGGGGGTGCACGCGGTGGCCGAGACGAACGCGGGCGGCCGGGTCGTGGCCACCGCCATCCGCGGTGGGGTGGCGCTGTTCACCGCCCACACGAACGCCGATGTGGCCTGCCCCGGGGTGAGCGACGCGCTCGCGGACGCACTCGGGCTCACCGCCGTCGAACCACTCGACAGGCTGCCGGAACGGCCGGGTGGGCCGGAACAGCCGAGGGAGCCGGAACGGCCGGGAGGGCCGGAACGGCCGGGAGGGCCGGAACGGCGGGGAGAGCCAGGACGGCTGGGCGGGCTGGGACGGCTGGGACGGCCGGGGAAGCCGTCGGACGGCCCGGGCCGGCCCGGCAACGGTGGTCTCGGCCGGGTCGGTGAGCTGCCCCGGGCCGAGCCGCTGCACGTCTTCTGCGCGCGGGTGGCCGCCGCGCTGCCCGCCACCGCCGGCGGGGTGCGCGCCACCGGCGACCCGGACCGCCCGGTGCGCCGGATCGCGGTCTGCGGTGGCTCCGGCGGCGAGCTGACCGGTGCCGCCGCGCGTGCCGGCGCCGACGCGCTGGTGACCGCCGACGGGCGCCACCACCACGTCCTCGACGCCGTGGCCGCCCACGACGTGGCGCTCGTGGACGTGGCGCACTGGGCCAGTGAATGGCCCTGGCTGCACGTTGCCGCGGCCCGGCTGCGTGCCGGTCTGGCCGCCCGAGGCCGTACGGTGAACACCACGGTCTCCGCCCTGGTGACCGACCCGTGGCGGTGGCACGCGCCCTCGTCGTGGCCGGCCGGGCCGGATCCCGGCCGAGCGGCGGGTCAGAGCCACGGCCACGGGCAGGACCAGGACCAGGACCAGGCTGACGATTCTGACCAGGGCCGGGACCAGTGGTGACGGATGCCGCCGGGAGCAACGTCCGCGGAGCACCGTCGCGGAGCACAGTGAGGAGCACATGAAGGCCGATCCAGCGACCCAGCTTCGCCTGTTGGACGTACAGGCGATCGACTCCAGCCTTGACCGGCTCGCCGCGCGCCGGCGCAACCTGCCCGAGCATGCCGAGATCGACAAGCTGGACGCGCAGCTCGCCGCCCTCAACGACGACCTGGTCCGGGTCTCCACCCAGCTGCGGGACCTGGGCCGCTCGCAGCAGAAGCTGGAGACCGAGGTCGACCTGGTGCGCTCCCGGGCCGCCCGGGACCGCGAACGGCTGGACTCCGGGCGGATCACCAACGCCCGTGAGCTGGAGAACCTGCAGGCGGAGATCGCCTCGCTGGCCCGCCGGCAGGGCGTGCTCGAGGACGAGCTGCTCGAGCTCATGGAGACCGCCGAGGGGCTGGAGGCCCGGGCCGGGGTGATCAGGGCGGACCAGGAGCGGGTCGACGCCGAGCGGGCGACGTCCGTGGCCAGCCGGGACGCGGCCCTGGCCGAGATCGACAACGAGGTGGCGGCCCGCCGCGCCGAACGCGAGGCCATCGCCCCGGCCCTGCCCGCCGACCTGGTGGCCCTGTACGAACGGCTGCGCGCCTCGTCCGCCGGGGTGGGGGCGGCCCGGCTCGTGCGGCGCCGCTGCGAGGGATGTCACCTGGAGCTCTCCGGCGGCGACCTGCGCGAGGTCGCCGCGGCTCCGGTGGACGCCGTCGTGCGTTGTGAGGAGTGCCGGCGCATCCTCGTCCGGACCGCGGAATCAGGCCTGTGAACCGGGCCAGCCGGGCCAGCCGGGCCAGGTCGGCACGCGCGGCCGGGCGGCCCGTGGGCGGAGCCGGCCGTGCGCACGAAGCCGGCTTCGTGGACGGGGCCGGCTTCGTGGACGGGCGCGGCCTCGTGGACGGGGGCGCTCCGGCGGACGGGACCGGGCCGGTGAGCCGGCAGGCGGGCTGGCAGGCGGATAGGAGCCGATCATGAGTGACCGTCCGGCACGCCGGCTCGTCGTCGAGGCAGACGGCGGGTCGCGGGGCAATCCGGGCCCGGCGGGCTACGGGGCGCTCGTCCGCGACGCCGGCACCGGCGCCGTCCTGGCCGAGCGGGCGGGCGCGATCGGCCGGGCCACCAACAACGTCGCCGAGTACCAGGGCCTGATCGCCGGGCTGCGCGCCGCGGCCGACCTCGCCCCGGACGCCGACGTCGAGGTCCGGATGGACTCCAAGCTCGTCGTCGAGCAGATGAGCGGACGCTGGAAGATCAAACATCCGGCCATGCGTCCGCTGGCGACACAGGCCGCCGAGGTCGCGCGGGAGTTCCCCCGGGTCCGCTACACCTGGATTCCGCGGGAACGCAACAGCCACGCCGACCGGCTGGCGAACGAGGCCATGGACGCCGCCGCGCAGGGCCGCACCTGGGAACCACCCGAGCCCCAGTCGCCGGAGCCCGTCCCGCACACGGCACCGACCACCCACCGGCTGTCGGGCTGGATGGCCCCGCCCGCTCCTCCCACCACCACCGTGCTGCTGCGCCACGGGCAGACCCCGATGTCGGTGGAGAAGCGGTTCAGCGGCACGCTGGACGCCACCCTGACCGACGTCGGCCAGGCGCAGGCGCTCGCCGTGGCGGGGCGGCTGCGCGACGTCCCCTTCGACGCGGTGTACTGCTCGCCGCTGAAACGGGCCCGGCAGACCGCGGACGCCCTCGGCCGGGACTACCTGGTCGACGACGACCTGCGCGAGACCGACTTCGGGACCTGGGAGGCCCTGACCTTCGGCGAGGTCCGCCAGCGCTTCCCGGACGAGCTCAACGCCTGGCTGGCCGACCCGTCGGTCGCCCCGCCCGGCGGGGAGAGCATCCTCGCCACGATCCGGCGGGTCACCGCCGCCCGCGACCGCGTCCTGGCCGCGCACCCGGGCAGCCGGATCCTGATCGTCTCGCACGTGACCCCGATCAAGGCCCTCACGCAGCTGGCGCTGGACGCCTCGCCCGCCGTCCTCTACCGGCTTCACCTCGACCTGGTGTCGCTCTCCACGATCGACTGGTACTCGGACGGCCCCGCGGTGCTGCGCGGCTTCAACGACGGCATCCACGCCGCCCACCTGGTCGAGCCGGGCCAGTAGCCGCGCTCCCGGCGATCCGCCCGAGGCAACGAGCGGCTCGGACGACAGGAAACGACGGGAAACGACAGGAAACGACAGGAAACGCCGACTGGCTACGTGCGGACCTCACCGGCGAAGGCGGCTCGCAGGTCGGTGTGCGCCGCTTCGAGATCGTCCGCGAAGGCGGGGTCTGCCGCGTACTCACGCAGGGCCTCTCCGAGCCGGTCGGCAACGGTATGCCGTTCCGGCACGAACCGGCCGACTGCCACGCCGTCACGCGTGATCACTACGGCCTCTCCGTGCTCGACCGCATCAAGCAGCCCGGCGAAGTTACGGGCCGCCTGGGTGGCAGTCATCGTCCTGATCGATACGGCCTATCAGACCTGATATGTATATACGTAACGAGGTCTGGAGCGGCTGCCGAGGAAGCGGGCCGTCCGAGACCGCGCTCACGGCTGCGACGCTCACCCTCACAGCTCCGATCCGGGCGTACGTCTGGTTCGGGGGCCGGGCCGGGCTGTCCGGTCAGGGTGTCCGGGACTGCTGGGCCGGGTGCCTGCCGCGGCGGTACTGGCGCAGTTCCTTCCGCACCCTGATCTGGGTGATCAGCCCGATCAGCAGCCCGATCAGGAGGCCGGCCGCCGTCGCGGCGGCGAGCGCGCCCGCGAGCGACATGTTGTGGGTCGAACCGAACAGCCAGATGTCCACCCGCTGGTTGTTCTGCACGACGAAAACGATCACGGCGATCGCCAGCAGCAGGACGAGGACAGTGATCGCATAGGTGGAGTAGGCGACACCGCGCCGCCGCTCGGCCGGTACGGGCTCGGCGGGTGGGACCGGTCCGGCGGGCGGGGTGGGCGTGGTCGGGCCGGTGCCGCTCGCCCCGGGCACGCCGGTACCCGGTGACCAGGCTCCGCCGGCAGGCGGGGGCTGTGTCGGGCGAGTGTGGTCGATCTTCTTGGTGGGCTCTCCAGGCGTTGTCACGGCCGATCCCGTCCCTCGTCTCCCTGATGGTGCCTGATGGTGCCGTCTTCCAGAATGATGTTGCCTCGCGGGCGGTGGCTGTGCCGGGCGCGGTGTAGCCGCTGATGCCGCGCTGTCCCGGCATCGCCGCTGCCCTGGCACCGCCTGTTGTCCTGGCACGAAGTATCCCCGTCCTGGGTTACCGGGGCAGGCCGGGACGGGCCGTCATGGCATATGCTGACGGTCACGGATGAGTCGGCCAGGCGGTCGCGTCGGTTCCGCTCCCGCGGAGCCGCCGAGGAACGTCCGGGCTCCACAGGGCAGGGTGGTGGGTAACACCCACCCGGGGTAACCCGCGGGACAGTGCCACAGAAAACAGACCGCCGGCGTCCTCGGGCGCCGGTAAGGGTGAAACGGTGCGGTAAGAGCGCACCAGCGCCCGGGGTGACCCGGGCGGCTAGGTAAACCCCACCCGGAGCAAGGTCAAAAGGTCCTGGAGCCTCTTGGGGTTCCGGGGCTGCGCAGGCGTTCGAGGGCTGCCCGCCCGAGCCTGCGGGTAGACCGCTGGAGGCTGCCGGCAACGGCAGCCCGAGATGGATGACCGCCAGCCGGAGCCGTCTCACGGCCCCGGCCCACAGAACCCGGCGTACCGGCCGACTCATCCGCCCCACAGCCCCTGAGCTGGGCAGACAGCAGTTCCCGCGATCGTGGCCCGTACCTGGCCCGCGGGAGCGCCGAGCACGGAATCGACGGCCCGGCGCTGAACGAGGAGAGCACAGCGCGGAGGGTGCGGGCGGGGCCCCGCCCGCCCTTCATCGGCGCGTTCGACAGCGCTCGCGACGACCTGTCCGAGCAGGGTGGACGAAGCTGACCGGCCTCTCGGCCTGCCAGCGACGAGACCACCTGTGGTCACCGTCCGAGGAGTTTTCTGATCTATCCCGAGCGTTCCGCAGCACCGGTGGCAGCGGCCAGGTTCCCCCTGATCGTGACGACCAGCGGATGGTCAGGACCGAGAACCCGCAGACTGTCGGCGAGCGCCTGCTCGTACAGGCCGATGGCCTGCGCCACCCGCCCCGCCGTCTGGTAGGCGCCGGCGAGGTTGTTGCGGGAGGTCAGGGTGTCGGGGTGGTCGGGGCCGAGTCTGGTCTCGGTGAGGGCGAGTCCGCGACGTAGGTAGGGGAGGGCCGTGTCCGGCCGGCCGTGATGCGCCAGATAGCTGCCGGTGCGGTCACACAGCCACGAGACCACCGGGGCTGTCCGTTCGTCCCAGCCGCCGTCGTCATAACCGTCCAGCACGGCGCGGACGTGCGGCAGCAGGGAGCGCCAGCGGGGCCAGCCCGCCGGCTGCTCGATGTCGGTGGGCAGCGCGGCCCGTAGCAGCCGGAGCAGGGTGGCCGCCGTCGTCATCCGACCCTCGGGGCTGATCCCGGCCCGGGTTGCGGCCGCGATCAGCCGGTGGGTCGTCACCGCCGGCCCGTCCCGGCGGGTCAGGCCGTAGTCGACCAGCGCCCCGACCGTCTCCGCCCACGCCAGCCGGTCGCCGGCTGCCGCCCGCA